>CAUSHT010000095.1:0-5932 GCA_963531275.1 uncultured Neisseria sp. | reverse complement strand
GTCATCGGCGTTGCCTTTGTCGGCGGCATTCCGGTCGGCCCTTTGATTGCCGCCGGCTTATTGTCTTTTTTTGCCGGAAAGGTTTAAAATCCCCTCCTTTACCGCCTCGCCATAGTTCAACGGATAGAACGTATGCCTCCTAAGCGTAAAATACAGGTTCGATTCCTGTTGGCGAGGCCACAGTTTCAATAAAAGCCTTTTATATTCTGAAAGGCTTTTTTTATTATCAATAATAAAGGCCGTCTGAAACTTTTCAGACGGCCTTCTCATTTCGCCAAACCGTTAACCCGGACGACCATCCGAACGCGGACGGATCAACCAAGGAATATATTTCCATGCGTACAACAGCAGAGATACGGCGAACAAAGCGGCGGAGCAACGGATACTGTGCGTGTATGCCGTACCGCTCACAAAGGTAGCCAAAACACGGATAACCGTTGCGGCAATCATCAGCCAAAAGGCGACAGGAACCACTTTAGGCGGCGGATAAATAGAGTTGCCGGTATGGCCAAGCGCAGTTCGTGCCATCATACCCAAAGTCAGCACGCCGATACCGCCAACGCCGATAAGGTGTACGCCCAGATTCAAGAAGCTTGGAATCCAATAAGAAATACCGACCGCAATCAAACCCAAGCCTGTAAACAGATAGCCGGCAAACAAAATCCAAAGCATAGGCTCTTTCAGCACGGCTTTATACCACCAGCGGTACACCTGCACGGTAAAAATCACACCGGCAGCCAGAGCAAACAACGCGGCCAGTCCCGGTAAAATGTTATGCGCCATCAGCATGGCGGTCAGCATAGGCAGCCAAAGTGAAGCGTGCGCCACCCATTGAGGGCTGGGAATTTGCGGCACGTTCAGGCGTTTGGACGTAAAGAACGAGATAATCCGCATACCGATCAAACCGATAAATCCAGCCACCATAATCAAACCGGATTGCAAACCGGTCATCAGCGCAATGGCATCAAACGGCTGTACTTTCAGATGGAAGGCGAAATGGGTGCCACCCAAAACAAAAATAGCGAACACGGCAACATAGTTGCGCTTGTTTTGAGAACGAATTACCGGCAAAGCCATACACACCGCGCCATACCAGAAAAAGATCGTACCGAATATACCGCTTGCCGTCGCACCCCAGCCGGGAATAAACGCACACAAACGCGCAAGCAACCAAAATGCGGTCAAACCGACCAACGCCTTACCGCGTGTCGGTGGCTGGCCAGTCCAAGTTGCCACGGCAGTCAGCAAGAATGCAATGACAACCAATCCGGCGTAGCCCCAAATCATTTCATGAGCATGCCAATATAAACCCGGCAACTCAGGCGTACCCTGAAAGCCGAAGCCCCAAAGCAGTATAGACAATGCGCCATACAAAGCCGCCAACGAATAAAACGGGCGGAAGGCCATTGCCCAAACCGGGTGTTTGAACAAATCGGTCATGGTGGTTCCTTCAATTTTTATATCATCATAAAACAGCAACAGAGGCCGTCTGAAACTTTTCAGACGGCCATCGACTCCTTTCCCTGTTACACATTTTCAGGCAAAGGCAAAAAAGGTTCAATCGCAGGAAAAAGCTCGCGCTCCTCAAAACGCGCATGATCGCGCAAAGTTACCGCAAAATCCTTATTCCATGATTCATTCATATATTCAGGATGCGCCATCATCGCGCGTAATTTGGCATGATCGCCTTCAAAACGCTGCCGCAACGCAGGGTCAATTTTATCCCAATACGGCGCAAACATGGTTTCCTCTTCCAAAAAATGTGGCTCAAGCTCAACAAAATGAGGCTCCAGCTCTGCCTGATGGCTTTGATCGGGCGTACGTAGAAGACGGACGCACAACGACAGCGAGCCATGATGTTCGCGGGAAAGTTCTATTAAGGCAGGATGGCGTTTCAAGGGCTTCATAAGTTCGTTATAATGGTAACAGTTTGTCAAACTGGATTAATTCAAATGTTTCAGATATTATGAAACCCAATCCCACATAAAGTCAAACAGCCCCTCACCAAGCACTACGCTTTTGACATATAATAAAAATATCTAAAGAGCCAGCCATGTATCTGACCCAACATACCGATTACGGATTACGCGTATTGGTTTATACCGCCATCAACGACGACACCCTCGTCAATATCGGCACCATTGCCGAGACTTACAATATTTCCAAAAGCCATTTGATGAAAGTAGTTACCTCATTAGTCAAAGGCGGTTTTCTGGTCAGCGTGCGCGGCAAAGGCGGCGGTTTGCGCTTGGCAGACGATCCTGAAAAAATCAACATCGGCGCAGTCGTCCGCCATCTTGAGCCGATGCAGGTTGTCGAATGCATGGGCGATAACAACGAATGCCTCATCACCCCTTCCTGCCGACTGACCGGTATCATTACCGGAGCCATCAAAGCCTTCTTCAATCATTTAGATCAATACTCACTGCAAGATCTGCTGGACAAGCCGACTTACGACATACTTTATACACCGCGCATCCCCATCAACGAAATACGCAGAATGGTTGATTAAATCTTCAGGCCGTCTGAAAACAGTCAAGCTATATCGAAATAATCATCAGCCTCTCAATATAGGGGCGTGTGGTATTACTCGGAAAAATAATAAACAATGCCGTCTGGAATTAAGATTTTCAGACGGCATTGGTTTTTATAAAAAACCCTGCAGCTTAAATAAACGACTTTCATTCGATAGGTTAATTTTTATGCTAAATATGTCGAATATAAGACAACAGAAAACCATAAAATAAGAATAATCATAGCAACCGTAAAATTTATTCTTAATATTTTCAGATAAAATTTATTGGATATTTTTTGCATTCCAAACAGTATCTTGAAAAATTTTAATTGCATCCTTCTAGCAATAAATTGATATTCAAAAAAACCTATATCCAACCCTTCACAAACCAATAAATACAAAAATGCCCGAAGCCAAAAGCCTCGGGCATTTTTAATATTTGGTGGGTCCGGTGGGTTTCGAACCCACGACCAAGGGATTATGAGTCCCCTGCTCTAACCCCTGAGCTACAGACCCGTCAAGAGTAGAAGCGGATTATAGCATAACTTGTTGCTTGTTCAAGATGCCGGGCAAATGTTTCAGACGGCCTGTTGGTTTTCTATCCGGGCATTATGCCGATACGCCCAATGCTTCCCAAACTTTCAAAGCATCTGCCGTTGCTTTAACATCGTGAACACGGATGATTTGCGCGCCTCGGGCGACTGTGGCCAAAGCGGCTGCCACGCTGCCGTGTACGCGTTTGGCGGCATCTTGTTCGCCTGTCAGCTCGCCAATCATGCTTTTGCGCGATATGCCGATCAGAAGGGGGAATCCGGTTGCTTCCATCAACTCAGGCAAATGTTGTATCAGGGTAATGTTGTGTTGCAGGTTTTTGCCGAAACCGAAGCCGGGGTCGAGCGTGATGCGTTCAGGGTCAATGCCTGCTTGAACGCATTCTGCCGCGCGTGCTTTTAAATAACGCGCGATTTCTTCGACGACATCTTGATATTGCGGATTAAGCTGCATGGTTTTGGGCAAACCCTGCATGTGCATGAGACACACGCCTGTCTTCGGCTGTTGCGCCAATAATGCGACTGCGCCTTCATCACTCAATGCGGCAACATCGTTGATAATATCGACGCCGCCTTGCGCCAAGGCTTTTTCCATGATTGCCGTGTGGCGCGTGTCCAAGCTGACGGGAACATTCCACTTGGCCACTTCCGCCAAAACCGGCTGCACTCTGGCCCATTCTTCTTCGAGAGAAACACCATCCGAACCCGGGCGGGTAGATTCGCCGCCGATATCAAGAATATCCGCGCCGTCTTTCAGCAGCTGCTCGGCATGTGCCAATGCTGTTGAGACATTTTGCGAATAGGTGCCGCCATCGGATAATGAATCGGGGGTCAGATTGACGATGCCCATGATTTTCGGTTTGTCCAAGGCGATTTCAAATCGGCCTGCCTGCCAAATGCGTGTGTTCATAATGCGTCCATTGATGAAATAATAGGATAGAGGCCGTCTGAAATTTTTCAGACGGTCTTTAGGTTTTGACTTCAAACAGTCAATTACATTCCGCCGTAATTCGGCCCGCTTGCGCCTTCGGGACAAATCCAAGTGATGTTTTGCGTCGGGTCTTTGATGTCGCACGTTTTGCAGTGTACGCAGTTGGCGGCGTTGATTTGCAGGCGCGGGCTGCCGTTTTCTTCGACGATTTCATATACACCAGCCGGACAATAGCGGGTTTCGGGCGAGGCGTATTCTTTGTAGTTTACGTCTATCATGACCTGCGGATTTTTCAGCACCAAATGGTCGGGCTGGTTTTCTTCGTGCGCAAGGTTGGCAAGGAACACGCTGCTCAAGCGGTCGAAGGTCAACACGCCGTCGGGCTTCGGATAATCAATCGGTTTGCATTCGGCTGCTTTTTTGAGCTGCTCGTTGTCTTTGCCGTGATGTTTCAAAGTCCACGGGGCTTTGCCTCTGAAAATCATCTGGTCGATACCGGTATAGATTGAGCCGAGGTAAACGCCCCATTTGAATGACGGACGGACATTGCGCGCGGCGTAAAGCTCTTGATACAGCCAGCTTTGTTCAAAGCGTTGCTGATAATCGGCCGCTTCTTTGCCGCTGTCGAAGCTTTCCACTTCTTCAAGATTTTCCAACAAGGGGAACACGGCTTCTGCGGCGAGCATGGCGGATTTCATTGCGGTATGAATGCCTTTGATGCGCGGCATATTCAGGAAGCCAGCCGCATCGCCGACCAAAACGCCTCCTTTAAACGAGAGTTTCGGCAGGCTTTGCAAACCACCTTCAATCAGCGAACGCGCGCCATAAGCAATGCGGCGGCCGCCTTCGAAGGTTTTGCGGATTTCAGGATGGGTTTTGAAACGTTGGAACTCTTCAAACGGCGACAGATAAGGGTTTTGATAATCCAAACCAACCACAAAGCCGACAGCAACTTTGTTTTCGTCAAAATGATAAATAAACGAGCCGCCGTAGGTTTTGCTGTCCAACGGCCAACCTGCGCTGTGCATGACCAAACCGGGCTGATGTTTTTCAGACGGCACTTCCCAAATTTCTTTAATGCCCAAGCCGTAAGTTTGAGGCTCGCTGTTTTGGTCGAGCTGGAAGCGTTCAATGATTTGCTTGGAAAGCGAACCGCGGCAGCCTTCGGCAAATATGGTTTGTTGCGCCCAAAGCTCCATGCCGGGCTGGAATGAATCGGTCGGTTCGCCATCTTTGCCCACGCCCATATTGCCGGTCGCAATGCCTTTGACCGAACCGTCTTCGTGATACAGCACTTCGGCGGCGGCAAAGCCCGGATAGATTTCCACGCCTAAACTTTCCGCCTGCTCTGCCAGCCAGCGGACAACTTCGCCCAAGCTGGCAATATAGTTCGCATGGTTGTCGAAATTCGGGGTAACCGGCAGGTTGAAGGCTTTTTTCTCGGTCAGGAACAAAACCCTGTCCTTCGTCACTGTACGCGTCAGCGGCGCGCCTTTTTCTTTCCAATCAGGAATCAGCTCATTCAAAGAAATCGGATCGATGATGGCACCGGCAAGCGAGTGCGCACCGGCCTCCGAACCCTTCTCCACCACGCAAACGCTGATTTCGCGTCCATTCTTTTCGGCAAGCTGCTTGAGTTTGATGGCGGCAGACAAACCCGACGGGCCTGCGCCGACAATCACGGCATCGTATTGCATACTGTCGCGTTCGATGGTTTCTGTCATAGTGGTTCCTGTATTGTCATTATTCAATTTAATCCGCTAATTATACAGCCTGGACATATAGTTACCAAATACAACAAAAGGCCGTCTGAAACTTTACTCAAATTTCAGACGGCCTTTTACTGTGTTCAAAAGATTATTGCGCTTTGGTTTCCGTTACAAAACCGATTTTGCTGATACCGGCTTCGCGCGCCGCTTGCAGGGCTTGGTTGAC
>CAUSHT010000094.1:0-5938 GCA_963531275.1 uncultured Neisseria sp. | reverse complement strand
TAATCTGCACGAAAAAGTCTTTCATGATTTCCGCTTCCATCGTGGCGATGTTTTTTTGCGTTACGTTGGCGTTGGCGTCCATTTTCGAGCCGTCCGCCGCATTTTGTGCGCTGATGTAGTCACGCATGAATTGTAGTTTTCCGTTTAACTGTTCGGGATGCAGCCGAATCATGTTAATTCTCCTATATGGTTTGGATGATTTATTAAGCAATGACGGTCAGGCCGTCTGAAACATCGCTGTCAGCGAATACAATAAATTCAATTTAAATCAGTGCAATACAGCATTGAGCTAAATTGAAGCCACTGGAAAAACTTTAGGCGCAGGTTTGTCTTTGATAAACAAGCGGTTCAATACCTCGCCTGTGCGCAAATTGATAAACTTCTGATTCGTGGTCGGGCTGTCCAAACCGCCCAGCTCCATCTGCCAGCGGCCGGTTTTCAGATACGTCAGATAAGGCAGGATGCCGTCTGAAACCGCCTCCAACTCCTCACGCTCCAAGCCGGTGTACAAACAGGCTTTCAAACCCGCCTGCGTCACAATGGCCAGCATTTTCTGCAAGGCTTCCGGCTGCCATTCCCCGCCCATAAACAACACGCATGTAATCAATCCGTGATAGCGTTTCAGACGGCCTTTTAAATAATCCTCGGTCAATTCCGTGCCGATGCCCTCTTTCCATGTATCGGCACTGTGACAGCCTTTGCAACGCAACGGACAGCCGGAAAACAGAAACGCCAGCGACACTTCGCCGGGTACTTCCTGCCATACAATTTGCTCAATTGTAAATTTCAAGCTGCTCATTGCAATACCATAAAACACAAGATATGGTGCGAATTAAAACACAATACTACTAGATATGGTATTTTATTTAACAATGTATTTTACCCATATAATAGATTTTTATTATTTGACTGATTGTATATTACTATAATTAGTTCAGATTTAAACCAATAAAAAGGCCGTCTGAACACGATTCAGACGGCCTAAAATTAAAATACGAAAAGCAAACTCCGTCATTGCAAAGTCTATCTAAATAAAACAAAAAATACCGTCTGAAATCATCTTTCAGACGGCCTTAATTTCAGGTTTTAGCCCCGATTTGAGCCTTTAACCATATCCATCAAAAACAATCGGCAATCCAAGTTGCCATTGAACAGCGGAATCTTACGCTTCGGAGAAAGGCGCATAAATTTCGGCATATCGCGATCGCCGGTAAACATCCCAACCAGCCAACCTGCGTAATGCTGTTTCAACCATGTGCCCAGTTGAGGATAAAGCGCCTGTAAAGCCTGAATTTCGGCAAGTCGCACGCCATAAGGCGGATTGGAAATCATAATGCCGTGTTCGCCGTTTGGCCGCGCGGCCTGCGCATCTTGCACGTCAAAGCGGATGAAATTATCCACTTCGGCGGCTTGGGCATTGGCCAATGCGGCACGAATCATATAACGGTCGTTGTCGCTGCCGGAAATGGGCGTAGCGGCCGGTTTGATTTGTTTTTCAGCTTCACGGCGCAGGGCTTGCCATTTTTCTTTGTCGAAGTTTTGCAGTTTTTCAAAACCGAAACGGCGCATCAAGCCCGGCGCACGGTGTGTCGCAATCCATGCAGCCTCAATGGCAATCGTGCCGCTGCCGCAAAACGGGTCTTGGAAAGGCTGCGTACCGTCGTAACCTGCCAAAAGCAGCAAACCTGCCGCCAAGTTTTCCCTCAATGGCGCTTCGCCGGTATCCTGACGATAGCCACGTTTGAAGAGTGCTTCGCCGGAAGTATCGATAAAGATTTCCACATTGCGCTCATCGATAAAGGCATGAATGCGGATATCGGGGTTGATTTTGCCCACGCTCGGACGCGCATCATAAATATCGCGGAAGGCATCGCAGACGGCATCTTTGATTTTCAAACCGACAAAATCCAAGCTTTTCACATTGGCGCGCTTGCCTTCAACTTTGACTTTAAAGGTTTGCTCCAGCTTAAACCAACCTGTCCAATGCAGATTTCGTGTCAGTTTGTAGATATCGTGTTCGTTGCGATAACCGCCTTTGGTCAAACGCAGCAAAACGCGGCTGGCAACGCGCGAATGCAGGTTGATACGATACACCTGTTCCATCGTGCCTTTACATGCCACGCCGCCGTCAACAGCGCGGATATCCTGACATGCCATGCTTTCGAGTTCCTGCGTCAAAGGCGCTTCCAAACCGCGGGCACAAGAGATAAAAAGTGAATCACCCCTCATATAAAACCTTGCCGGCTAGAGCTATCCGAACCACTCGAATCACAAATAAAAACAATATTATAGCTGAAAAACCAAAGGCCGTCTGAAACTTCAGACGGCCTTTGAATAAAGCTTGCTTAGTGATCCAAACTGTCGGTTTCAACCTTAACCGCTTTATCGGTTTTATCTTCCGGCAAAACCAAGTTCAACAATACCGCCATAATACCGCCGGCTGAAATTGAGTTTTGGAACAATACCGGCAGGTTTTTGAACACTTCCGGCTCAAACGCCACGCCCAAACCCAAACCGACAGAAGTAGCCGCGATGACCGCTTCACGACGGCGAATACCGTGGCTGACCAAAATCCGCACGCCTGCAATCGCAATCAGACCGAACATCAACACCATCGCACCACCCAAAACCGGACTCGGAATCGTGGTAAACGCGCGGCCGATGACGGGGAACAAGCCCAACAATACCAAAATCGCCGCAATATATTTGCCCACATGACGCGAAGCTACGCCGGTCATTTGAATCACGCCGTTATTTTGCGCAAAAGTAGTCAAAGGCAAAGAGCCCAACGCCGTCGCAATCACAGACACTAAACCATCCGCCAATACACCGCCGCGCAGGCGTTTGGTGTATTCCTCACCCTCAATCGGCTGCTCGGAGACCATCGCAGTCGCCGTCAAGTCGCCAACTGCTTCAAATACGCTCAACAAGAAAATCGCACCGGCAACGATAAACGCGTGCCAATCAAATGCGAAACCATATTTAAACGGAACAGGCAGGGTAATCAGCGGCAGGTTTTGCAGGGCGGAAAAATCCACTTTGCCCAAAAACAGCGCAACAATATAACCGACAATCAAACCCACCGCGATACCGCTCATGCGCAACAATGGATTTTTCAAGCAGTTGAAAACCAATACAATCAGCAACACCAGCGATGCCAAGCCTAAATTTTCCATTGAGCCGAACGTACCGTCTGCTTTCGCGCCGAAGCCGCCGCCGAAATCGGTAATGCCGACATGTACCAAGCTCAAGCCGATCAGCATAACGACCACGCCGCTTACAGTCGGCGTAATCACTTTTTTCAAATAAGGCAAAAGCCAAGCGGAGAAGCACACCAAAAACGCGCCGACAAAGGACACGCCCAAAAGCGTTGAAATCATCACATCTCCAGTCAAACCGCCCTCTTTCATGCCGGTACCGAGTGCAATCATCACAGTAACAAAAGAGAAGTTGACCGACTGAATCGACAACATACCCGAACCGACCGGCCCGAAACGGTTGACCTGCAAATAAGTGCCGACACCGGAAGCCACCATCGCCATCGACACCAAATAAGCCGTCATTTCAACCGGCAGCTCCAACGCCCCACCGACAATCAGTGCCGGAGTAATCATCGGGACAAAAATCGCCAGAAGGTGCGTAACTGCACTCAACAACGCATTCCCAAACGGCGGCTTATCTTCCAAACCATAAACCAAATCAAGCGTTTCTGCCTGCTTTTCAGTCATTCCGGCCATGTTGAACCTTCTCTCAAAAATCGTTAAAAAATATTAAGATGCGTATTTTAACCAATTTGAAATGTATCAGCAAATTCAAAACCATCAGGCCGTCTGAAAGTTCCGCCCAACTGTTTTCAGACGGCCTCAAACTGCCTTAACACATTTTAATTCTTGACATCATTTTTCTATCTAAAAACAAACAAACCAATGATTTAAAAATGTATTATTCATTAAGATAATGACAAGTCACCATTAAACGGCAAAGCCGCTTAACGGATATGTTTCACACAAACAACAAAGTAAGCTACAATCCGATGAATAATTCACCCACACCATAAAATTAAAGGTTTCCGTATGTTAAAAGGCAGTCTGGTTGCCCTGATTACTCCGATGAATCAAGACGGCAGCATCAACTACGAACAACTTCATGACTTAATTGACTGGCACATTGAAAACGGCACCGACGGCATCGTCGCAGTCGGCACCACCGGCGAGTCAGCCACCCTGCCTGTCGAAGAACATTTGGCCGTTATTGAAGCCACTGTCAAACACGTCAACAAGCGCATTCCCGTTATCGCCGGTACAGGCGCCAACAATACTGTCGAAGCCATCGCCCTTTCCAAAGCAGCCGAGCAAGCCGGTGCGGACTATACCTTATCTGTTGTTCCCTACTACAACAAACCTTCGCAAGAAGGCATTTACCAACATTTTAAAGCCATCGCCGAAGCCACTTCGATTCCGATGATTATCTATAATGTTCCCGGCCGTACCGTCGTGAGCATGAGCAACGACACTATTTTGCGTTTGGCCGAGATTCCAAATATCGTCGGCGTGAAAGAAGCCAGCGGCAATATCGGCAACAACATCGAATTGATCAACAGCGTTCCTGAAGGTTTTGCCGTTTTATCCGGCGACGATCCTACCGGCCTGCCCTTCATGCTGTGTGGCGGTCATGGTGTGGTAACCGTCGCAGCCAACGTTGCACCGAAACTCTTCGCCGACATGTGCCGAGCCGCCCTTGAGGGCGATATTGCGACCGCCCGTCGTCTAAACGAGCAACTTATCCCAATTTATAACACCATGTTCTGCGAGCCCAGCCCGGCCGCGCCCAAATGGGGCCTGAGCTTATTGGGCAAATGCGAACCCCATGTTCGTCTGCCTTTGGTAGCACTGACCGAAGCCGGTCAAGCCAAAGTCCGAGCCGCTCTGGAAAAATCAGGACAAATCTGATCCGGAAATAAGGCCGTCTGAATCCCAAACACCCTTTTCAGACGGCCTCCCTGTTAAGAACTTCATCCACAGGAAAACAAGATGACCTATATCAAACCCATCGTAGTAGCCCTCGCCCTGATTAGCATGACTGCCTGTTCCGGCAGCAAAAAAGAACAACCCAAACTCGACTATCAAAGTCAATCACACCGCCTGGTCAAACTGGAAGTACCACCTGATTTGAACAACCCGGACCAAGGCAACCTCTATCAATTACCGGCAGGCAGCGGCGCCGTCCGCGCCAGCGACTTCAACAAACGCCGCACCCAAGCCGTACAACAACCTGCCAATGCAGAAGTTTTGAAATCCGTTAAAGGCGTACGCCTTGAGCGTGACGGCAACCAACGCTGGTTGGTTGTCGATGGCAAATCGCCTCGCGAAATTTGGCCGTTGCTGAAAGTGTTCTGGCAAGAAAACGGTTTCGACATCAAATCCGAAGAACCGGCCATCGGCCAAATGGAAACCGAGTGGGCTGAAAACCGAGCCAAAATCCCTCAAGACAGCCTGCGCCGCCTGTTGGATAAAGTCGGCTTGGGCGGCATCTACTCCACCAGCGAACGCGACAAGTTCATCATCCGCATCGAACAAGGCAAAAACGGTTCGACCGACATCTTCTTCGCCCATAAAGGCATGAAAGAAGTTTATGCCGACCGTAAAAAAGACACCACCATGTGGCAGCCAAGCGAGAGCGACCCTAACCTCGAAGCCGCATTCCTCGCCCGCTTTATGCAATACTTGGGCGTTGACGGCCAACAAGCCGAACAGGCCCTGACCCAAAGCGTTGCCGCCCGCAGCAATGCTTCTGAGTTGGCCCGTGTGGACAACGGCACCCTGCTGCTGGCAGGCGATTACGGCCGCAACTGGCGCCGTACCGCCCTTGCGCTCGACCGCATCGGCCTGACTGTTATCGGTCAAAATGCCGAACGCCGCGCTTTCTTGGTTCAACAAGC
>CAUSHT010000093.1:0-5951 GCA_963531275.1 uncultured Neisseria sp. | reverse complement strand
AATGGCTGTCAGCTCCACCTACTTTACTGCACGCGGATTAAACAAATCTGCCAACACCCGCATCGGTATCCAACAAGATTTGCGCAATGCCGCCAATATGATTGTCCGTGATGCGCGTATGGCAGGCAATTTCGGCTGCTTCAATATGTCTAATTTTCCTGCTTCTGCAGTGATAGAAGACAAAAGCTCGGATGAATACACATTGAAAACAGCTGGGGTGAATAATCTGTTACCTGTTAAAGAAATCAATAAATTAAGCTATACCGGCTTTGCTCAAACTGGCAAAGCCCTGCTGTTCCAATACGGTATCGACAAAGCAGACTCAACTGAAAAAACCGCCATAGCCAGCAGCTGCTCCGGTATTGCCAAACCTCACACAAAAATTAAAGATTTGGCTGCAGCAAAATTGGCTTTAAAAATTACCGACTCTGATCAAGACGGCAGTATCGCCATCATGAAACATGAGATGATTGCCTACGCTGTCGGTAAACTTGGCGAAGAGAACGGTTTGTTCCGTTTCCAATTATCAAATGATGGCTCATGGAGTAATCCGCAGCTGTTAATTAAAGGCATCACTGCTATGGATATCCACTATATCTATGCAGAATGTCCTGATTCTGAAAATGCATCTGCCAGCGGATTGAATACAGAATCATTTGATTACAAAAACGCATTGGATATCTCAGCTGAGGCCAAGTCTCCGGCTTCTATCCAAATCGTACTGAATAACGGCAGTATTGACCCATCAAAAGAACAAGACAATAAAGTCGATATCTATAATATTAATGCCACCATCCGCGGAGGAAACGTATGCGCCGACCGATCACTCTAATCAAACCTGAGCGGCAGCAGGGCTATGCTTTGTTTATCGTCTTAATGATGATGGTTGTCATCGCCCTGCTCGTGGTCACAGCCACCCAGTCCTACAATACTGAACAGCGTATCAGCACCAATGATGCCGACCGTAAACTGGCAACCACCCTAGCCGAAGCGGCACTGCGTGAAGGTGAAAATCAAATTTTTGATATTGAAGGTAAAAAGACTACTTTTACCGCAAAATGTGAAAAAGGTTTATGTTCCACACCAAATGTAAAATCCAATGGCGATTTTACTGAAGAAGGTAGCCCAACCGTAGATGCTTGGAAGCGCAAATGCGACAAAAACCTGTGTATTGACGCCAATGGTACGGAATATCCTTTAGATAAAAAAAGCGGCATCGCAAACAATCCACGCTACATTATCGAATATTTAGGCAAAACTACTGAGGGTCGAATTACCTACCGCGTTACTGCCAAAGCATGGGGTAAGAATGCCAATACCCAAGTCGTTCTTCAGTCTTACGTTGCCAGCGAATAATATAATGAATACCACCTCTACCAAACAACTAGGCTTTACACTGGTTGAGATGATGATTGCCGTCGCCATCTTAGCCATCCTGAGCGTCATTGCCATTCCCTCTTACAACCGCTATATTGAACGCAGCTACCAATCACAAGCGCATGCCGAATTAGTCGCCATCAATTCTGCTTTTAAAAACCAGATGGTTAAAAATCCAAAGTGGAAAAATGATGAGATTAAAACTCAGTTGGATGACTTTATTGCCTCATACAAAGGCCATAAAGATTTGGCAGACAAATACCAATACTCTGCTGAAATGATTAATGCCAGTAAAAGCCGGGCCTATCGTTTGAAAGCCATTCCCACAAAAACTGGCTACACCCTTTCCGTTTGGATGGATAGTTTGGGCAATGCTTACAAATGCACTGATATGGATTCAGCCGATAAGTTCAAAACTACAATGACCAATGGCAAAGGTTGCGAATCGGTTTCCAAAAAGAAATCTTCCTAGTCTGACAAACATAAAAAAGCAGTGTCATTTTATCGACACTGCTTTTTTATTTTACTGTTTTCAATCATCGTCTCGGCGTTGGCGTTTCAATAAAATCCTGACTGCGCCATCATTGCCTTGTCGAGGCTCGACATAAGCCAACACATCAGGATGCTGCATCAACCAGCGGCGCGTCATATTTTTTAAAACCGGTTTATAGCCTGCAGAACCCAAGCCGCTGCCGTGGACAATCTCGCCGCAAACACCGCGTTTTTTCGTAAACTCAATAAACTCGTTCAATACCTGCTGCGCTTCTTCCTGCGTATAGCCGTGCAAATCCACATCCGCCACAACAGGATAATGGCCGTTTCGCAAACGCATCAAATCATTTTTACCCTGCCCGTTTTTACTGAACGAAGCCGGCGGTTCTTCCCAGCCGCCGCTGCCCACATAAAAATAATCTTCCTGCTCCAAAGTTACCATTTCTTTAGGTCGCGGCTTGATAGGTGATTTATCACGGGGCTGTTCATAATAGTTACCGGCATTTTTTAACGGCGTAACCTTACCAACCGCCTTGCTGAAATCCACATCCTCTACCTGCTTTTTAGCCTTCGCTTCGGCTTCTCGCTCCGCGGCTTCCTTTTTCGCCTGTTTACCCAAAGCCTTCAGCGTTTCTTGAAAATTTGCCGTCATGGTTTGTCCTTTCCAAAAAATTGATTGCACCCATTATAGCAAACCCGGCTATAAGGCCGTCTGAAATACTCTTATCATCGCTTCTTGTTTAGGGTATAGTATTAACGCATTGCCAGTCTTATAAAAGAGAGAAAATATGTTTAAACGCCCGGAAGAAATCATCGTCTTGATACTTGCCCTATTATGGGTCGGACTCAGCTACTACTTTGCCGCCATCCTGATTTCAGATGCCTACACCATTCTCCTGATTACCGTACTGACTTTTGTTTGGGCGGCCATCTGTTTCCTTTTATGGCAACGCAACTTAAGCCATCATATTTGGCCGCTGTTCCTCGGCAGCCTGGTTGCCTGCTGGTGGCCGTACTTCACTTGGCTTGCAAGCGATGTTCCCGAAGGCACATGGTATTCAGGCTGGACATTCAAATCCATTATCGCCCTGATTCCGGTTGTTGCCGCTTATATCTTTAAGTGGAAAAGAAGCCGGAAAAACAAAATCTCCAATACCCTTGCCTAATACCTCGCGCCGTCTTTTTCAGACGGCGTTTTCTATATCTGACATAACGCTCAGACTGTCAACAATCCCAATAAAATGCTATACTCTTCACACGATTTAACACCCTAAAACAGGCCGTCTGAAAGACTTATCAAGATGATCAGCAAACAAGAATACCAAGCCCAAGCCGCACAAGGTTACAACCGCATTCCACTCGTTCAAGAGCTGCTTGCCGACTTGGACACACCGCTCTCAATCTACCTCAAACTTGCCAACAAGCCTTTCACCTACCTGCTCGAATCCGTTGTCGGTGGAGAACGCTTCGGCCGCTATTCCTTTATCGGCCTGCCTTGCAGCCACTATCTCAAAACCAGCGGCAAACATGTCGATGTGTATCAAAACGGCGAAATCGTCGAACAACACGACGGCAATCCCCTGCCCTTTATCGAAGCCTTCCACAACCGCTTCAAAACGCCCGAAATTCCAAGCCTGCCGCGCTTTACCGGCGGCCTGGTCGGCTATTTCGGTTATGAAACCATCTACAATTTCGAACATTTTGCCCACCGCCTGAAACATACGGCTAAAGCCGATCCGCTCGGTACGCCCGACATCCTCCTGATGCTCTCGCAAGAGCTTGCAGTAGTGGATAATCTAAGCGGCAAAATCTACCTGATTGTTTATGCCGATCCGTCTCAAGCCAACGGCTACGAACGCGCACGCGAACGACTTGAAGACATCCGTACCCAGCTACGCCAAAGTTGCGCCATCCCGCTCTCGCTCGGTAGCAAACAAACCCAAGCAGTCAGCGAATTTGGAGAAGAACCTTTCAAAGCCTGCGTCAACAAAATCAAAGACTACATCTTTGCAGGCGACTGTATGCAGGTTGTCCCCAGCCAACGCATGAGCATGGGATTTACCGACAATCCGCTTGCCCTCTACCGCGCCCTGCGTACGCTGAACCCATCGCCATATATGTTCTACTACGATTTCGGCGATTTCCATATTGTCGGCTCCTCCCCTGAAATCCTCGTCCGCCGCGAACGCGACGATGTCATCGTCCGCCCTATCGCCGGCACACGCCTGCGCGGCAAAACACCAGCCGAAGACCTCGCCAACGAACAAGACCTGCTGAGCGATGCCAAAGAGATTGCCGAACACGTCATGTTGATTGACTTAGGACGCAACGACGTCGGCCGCATCAGTAAAACGGGCGAAGTCAAAGTCACCGACAAAATGGTGATTGAAAAATACTCCCATGTAATGCACATCGTCTCCAACGTCGAAGGCCGTCTGAAAGACGGAATGACCAATATGGACATCCTCGCCGCCACTTTCCCCGCCGGCACACTTTCCGGCGCCCCAAAAGTCCGCGCCATGGAAATCATCGAAGAAGTCGAACCGAGCAAACGCGGCATCTACGGCGGCGCAGTCGGCGTATGGAGTTTCAACAACGACATGGACTTAGCCATTGCCATCCGCACTGCCGTGATTAAAAACAATACCCTATTCGTCCAAAGCGGCGCAGGCGTAGTTGCCGACTCCGACCCAACCTCCGAATGGCAGGAAACGCAGAACAAAGCCCGCGCAGTAATACGCGCAGCGCAAATGGTGCAGGAAGGGTTGGATAAATAATTTTTAGACGGCCTGTGCTCTGAAATGACTGAACAACAAGATTATGATACTAAACGAAAAACAACTAAAATCCATCAGCAAATTCCTCAGCTTCATCTTGCGCCATCATCCCGAGCAAATCGGCATTACTTTGGATAAAGACGGCTGGGTGGATATTGATATCCTACTGACGCAGGTAAATCATCCCGAGCGCGGCTTTACGGACAATCCGCTGACCTATGAAATATTGTTGGAAGTGGTCGAGAACAACGATAAAAAACGGTTTACCCTTTCTGAAGACGGTAAACGTATCCGCGCTACGCAAGGTCATTCGACGGCACAAGTTCAGGTCGAACATAAAGTGGCGACGCCTCCTCAGATTTTGTATCACGGTACGGCTGAGCGCTCTGTTCCGTCTATTTTGGAGCAAGGCCTGCATTCTGCCTCGCGCCATTTTGTTCATCTGTCTGCCGATACTGCAACAGCCGTCAAAGTCGGCTCCCGCCACGGCAAGCCGATTGTATTGACCATCGACACTGTCGCCATGCTTGCGGCAGGACATCAATTTTATTTGGCGGACAACGGCGTATGGTTAACTGAAAACGTTCCGCCGCAATTTATCGGCAAACTTTAAAACATCAGGCCGTCTGAAGCTGTAAACCATGTTCAGACGGCCTGCAAACACCCTACCCAATTTATTCATAAAGCGATTATCCATGAACACATCCCCCATCCTCCCTCCTGCCATGCTCGGCATCCTCGGCGGCGGACAATTAGGCAGAATGTTTACTGTTGCTGCCAAAACCATGGGCTACAAAGTAACCGTACTCGATCCCGACCCGAACGCGCCGGCGGCGGAATTTGCCGACCGCCATTTGTGCGCGCCGTTTGACGATGAAGCAGCTTTGGAAGAATTGGCAAAATGCGCGGCGGTTACGACCGAGTTTGAAAACGTCAATGCCGATGCGATGCGTTTTCTCGCCAAACATACCAACGTTTCCCCCAGCGGCGACTGCGTTGCCATCGCGCAAAACCGTATTCAGGAAAAGGCATGGATACGCAAAGCGGGCCTGCAAACCGCGCCGTATCAAGCAGTTTGCAAAGCCGAAGACATTACTGAAGAAAGCGTACAATTTCTGCCCGGCATCCTGAAAACTGCTACATTGGGCTACGACGGCAAAGGCCAAATCCGCGTAAAAACATTGGATGAACTCAAAGCTGCGTTTGCTGAACACGGCGGCGTGGATTGCGTTTTGGAAAAAATGGTGGACTTGCGCGGCGAAATTTCCGTCATCGTATGCCGTCTGAACAATGACAACGTGCAAA
>CAUSHT010000092.1:0-5971 GCA_963531275.1 uncultured Neisseria sp. | reverse complement strand
CTTCTTCGTCAAAACATATTGATAAACTTCTTCTACCGTAGCCTCGTCATAGCTTTTGCCAAAGCGTTTTTTGTAGCCCAGTTCGTATAGTTTCACATGATGCCCTTCCGGGATTTCAACGCCCACATTTTCCAAACACGATTTAGCGCAATGCAGATGACAGCCGTCAATAACCAACATCGGCCGTCCGGACTGCGCTTTGCGTACCAACGGCGCGACTTTGCCGCCTACGCCGGAAATGCACGACATTTCAAATTCTCCGGCATGGTCTAGCGCCACGGCTGTGTTGTTGGCCAGCTGCGCCACATCGGAACATCCGGAACAAGAATAAATTAAGGGAAGCTCATTGCGGTTAGGCATTTTCTATTTCCTCCGGTAGCGGTTTTTATCTTTATGTGTCCATCCATGGCCAGTCTGTCGGGCGCATCATGCGTGGTATGCGGATATTCGGGGTGCACCCGTTTTCTTTTTTTCAGACGGCCACGGCTTATCCATTTACATATTAAAAGGCATCATAACCCAATACAATTAGACATGCCAGAACAAAGCAGATTGTACCTTCTAAAAAATAAAGGCCGTCTGAAAACAGATAACGCTGCTTTTTCAGACGGCCTTTTCCTTTGGGGATTAATGATTAGGCTTTAGGTTCGCCATCATTCTCTGCTTTGGGCGGAACGGGAGCAAACCAGCCGACCAGAAGTAGCAGCAAGCCGACGATGATGAAGGAGGCGATACGCTCGATACCGCCGCTATTGGAAAGCTCGATCAGGAAGAGTTTGACGACCACGATGCCCATCAGCGTCGCACCAGTCATCCAGTAGGAACGCTGTTTGCGACGGTTGCCGAGTACCATCAAGATGATAGCGGTTACTGCCCAAACGACGGAGAGGCTGGCTTGCAGGCCGAAAGATTGGAGCATGATGTCGAGACGCCAAGTGATGCCGTCGTAGAAATGCCATACGCGCATCACGCCTGCGCTGATCAGCATAAAGGCCAAGGCGGCGACTGTGGTTGCCGTGGTACGGCGAAGGTCGGGCGGCAAGGCTTCGGGCAGGGATTTCAGTGCAAACCAAAGCATGCCGGCGCTGGCAAGTTCCACCGGATTAAGCACGGGAATATACGGCAACGGCGAAGGTTGGAACGGCGTGGAGAAGTTGGTCCACAGCATCCAACAGGCAGCGGCAAGGGCGCACAACGGCATAGCAAAATGCTGATAAATGGCTTGATGCCGTCTGAAAAATTCGCGTTGGCGCTGCGTATGGAAAACAATCCACATCGCCAAAGGCACAACCAGCCATGAGAGCTGCGACCAAACGCCGGAGAGGAGGCCGCCGACATACAGCGCCGTCCAAAGCGTCCAAAGTACGCCGAGTATCGTGATATTGAGTTTGTGCAACCAAATCAGATCAGGGCGCGGATAGTTGTTCAGAATGATAAAGTTCAACACGGTGGCGGCGGCAAGCGGCAAGGCTGCGGCGGCTGTCCATGCGTGTTCGGTATGGTAAAAGACGAAATGCATGGCAAACACGGGCAGGAATGCCAAGTTTGTCTGCAACAGCTCTTCCCATTTCAAACGTTTTGCAAACAGCAGCAGGCTGGCAAATATCGGCCACAGCCACAACTGGGTAAACAGGGTTTCCTCGCCTGTCCATTGCATATAGAGGGCGTAGCTGCCTGTTGCCAACGCAGTAAGCAGGATGATCCAGCCTGAAATCTGCGCAAAGTAAACCTCGTTTCCTTCCGGCTTTTCGCGTGCAACCGGCACGCGCGGATATTGCAGCGCGTAGGCAGCCGCAAACAGCAAAGGCGTAGCGGCAATAAGGTACAGATGAGTCAGGAAGCCTTTGGATTCATAAATAATGCTGCTTTGCAGCAACAGGGCGAACAATACATTGCCCAAGACAAAAGTGATAAACACATTCGGCTCGTGTTTGCGTCGGCAGAATGCCCACGCCGCCGCCAAAGCGGAAAGCGCGACAATGCTGCCGCGGTCGGCCAAGAAGAGCAAAGGCAAAATAGAGATGTACAGCAAGGCGGCAGACAACACGGCCGTCTGAACGGATTTTTCCCACTGCGCCGAACCTTCGCGACGCGAGAAATACCACAGCAAATAAATCGCCGCTCCGCCAAGCAACACCACAACCGTTGTAAACCACTGCCCTTCCAGAACGGTATCGGTGCCGAAGCCCTGATAATTGCCCAGCTGAATCAGTGCCGCCAAGAGATAAACAATCAGCGCACCCAAACGGATATGCGGACGCTGTTGGCGCAGACCGAAGAAATACACCAGCGCGGATTCTGCACTCCACAAAATGACCGTATTGCTCGGTTCAAAATAAAGCGGAACGGCAATTGTGAGGAACAACACCGCCAACGCAAAAAATGCCTGACGCAAAATATACAAACCCTGCTGACGTTTCAGCAGCAGCGCGGCCAGTCCGTAAACAGCGGCAAAACCCAATGCTGAAAGCGCATCCGCGGACGGCCAATGCTCCACCATGCGGTATTGCAGGCCGAACGCCGCCGCCATCGTGCCAAACAATAAAGTATGGTCGAGGACATGCACGCGCAGACCGTGTGTATAAATACTGTTGCCAATCTCCTCCAAAGTCGCATTGTCGGCAATCGGCGTAACGCTGTCTTCACTGTTTTCCGTCAGCTTACGGCGTGCGAACAGATAAGCGATAAAGGTATAGAGCAGCCAGTGGTAAATCAGGAAAGGCTCGGTAGTGGCGAAATGTTGCGGCGTATAACTTCGCATGCCCCACAGCGCGGCAATGGCAAAAGTAGCGGCAAAACCCGTCAGGTTCAGCGGTCGCCATGCCTTAAACCACGCAATCGCGGCCACACCACCGTTGAGCAGGGCAAGATAAGAAAACAGTACCAAATAATTGCCGCTGCCGTCTGAAGTCAGCAAAGGCGCAGCCATACCGCCGATTAAAGCAACCTGCGCCATAATCTGCGCATTCTGCCTTACCGCCAGCCACGCCATCAGCACAACCATCGCCACCATCAGCCCGAACACGACCGACACAGGCAGCAGCGGATGCAGTTTCAACGCCGCCAACGCCGTCAAATACATTACCGCCACGCCGAAACCCTGCAACACCAAGCCATATTCACGCTTACGGCTTTGCAGTTTCCAGCCACCGACCACTGCCGCCAAACCCGCGCCTGCCACCGTCAGATAGCGCAGCTCCACCGGCACATGAACCCGCTCGGAGGCATAGCGCAGCAAAAACGCCAAGCCGAGGAACAACACCACAATACCGGTTTTCAACAACGGATTGCCGCGCAAGAACCAAGCAACAATCGGATTGTCGGAAAACTTGTACTCTCCGCCTTCCGCCTGTTCTTTATGGATAACGAATTGACGCGATGGCGCTTCTTCGCTTTCAGACGGCATCGAAGCAACAACAGCCTCTTCCTTAGACTGCTCTTCTTGTTCAGCAGCAACCGGAGCAACCACCTCGACAACTGCCGATTCCACAACAGGCTTAGGCGAAGCAGAAGCCTTGGCAGAAACAGGATCAATAGGTATAGAAAAAGAAGGAGCAAACGCCTCTTCAATCTTCTGCTTAACAGGCGCAGCTTCCGCCTCAGGCTCAACCCGAACATGAAGCGGCTCAGAGGCCGTCTGAACATCGGCAACAGGCCGAACCTCAAACCCCTGCCCTACCTTCGCCGCATCACGGACAGCCCCATGCTCCAACACAGACAAACGCTGTTTCAGCAGCTCGATTTCCTGCTCCAGCTTTTGCATCCTGTCGCCTGCCGTAGCAGATTCAGCCAAACGCTCTTCTTGACGCTGTTTCGCGATTGACCAAGCAACCAGCCAAAACAACGACCCAATAATAACGCCGGTGAACATCTCATCAGCAAAATAGCCGATAATAATAGGAATAAGCAGGCCAAAAAACTGCATAAAACACCTGTTTGATAACAATAAGAATATGCCGATTGTAACACTGACAACATTATTCATGAAAAAAAGAGACAAAAGGCCGAGAACAAAAGCATACGGCAAATAGAATATAAAGAATCGGCATAAAAAGGCCGTCTGAAAATATTTAGGGATTTTCAGACGGCATGAGATTGATTAATCCTTCTTAATCGGCGGATTAGCATTAATCGGCAACGACGAGCGGGAAACTTTAACGTTTGGATAATGCTTCCTCATCAAGTGCTGAAACACTTCCGCCTTGCGATGATTTCCACTCTTTTCGTAATTCGTTCCCAAAATCACCTCATCCACAATATCGCGTATATCAGCATAAGGCAGATAAACAGATTTTGTAGCTTCGCAATATTCGATTTTATCCGAACCGATTTGTTCGATTTTCAGCAGTCGGAACTCTTCCTCGTCGCGGAAAGCAAAATCTTTAAACAGATAGAGGATATATTCCAAAGCTTTTTTGTCTTCATCACTGATATTATTAGATTTTTTAATTAGCTCTATCAGTGCTTCTTCAAGTTTCTTGATACGAAATTGATGCCAACTTGGATTTTTTCCTACAGGCTTTAATCGGATACCAAAACTTTGATTATTCTTATTCAACAACCATTTCCCACATTTCTCCTCAGCAATATATTCATCTTGATAAGCGATATAAGCTACCTGATAAAGCGGTAGGTTTTCATCTTTCGAACCCGCTACATCTGCCTCCATTGGTTCTTTGAAACCTTGATTCTGTTTATTTGTAAAACTTTTGAACGAAGCAGAAACATCAGGCTCTTTCAACCAATCTCCGTTTTTATTAAATACCAAGCAGCAGCCCGATGCTTCCACGCCATTTTCTTTGCCATACAGACGGAACTGGTTTAAATCGTTGACGCGGCTGGAAAAACAGGTAAAGAAAGCATTATGAACAGGACAATCAACCTTGTTTTCCAATTCCAAATCCTGCAAATTCAGTAGCTCCAATAGCCCTTCTCCTTCAGTCGGATCGTTCATATAAGTGGAACTACCGATTCTCATCGGACTAACCTTGCTATTATCAACAGGATAGTTATCATTGGTTTTATTATTAGTTTGATCGCTGACAATGCCGAATAATCTTTCGCATACTGAAGGCGAAGTGTAGTGGGCAAGAGGTATCTTTCCCAATTCCATAGGTGGGATATTTAAAACTGTCAGAATGGTAGAGATGGCGTTTATTAAATCTCCTTTTTTAGTTTCAAATAAATCTTCCTGTATTTTTTGTTTTTTCCAGTCGAAATATATTTCCCATTTTTTTTGAATTATGGCTTGTTTGAAATAACAACGGCCTAGACAAAGTTGGGCATTATTTTGTTGTCGAAGACGATTTTGTTCGTTTGTAAGCTGTGCAGCAAGTCCCAATTGCTGTTGAAAATGCTCAACTGACTGTTCAAGCAACTGTTCCGAATCCTTGCCTTTGACTTTTTTCGCCTGCTCGAAATAGCAGAATCCTAACCAAAATCGTGCATTGATTTGTTCTTGAAGGCTGTTTTGCTTGTCTTCCAGCTGCTTGGCAAGCTGCAATTGTTGTTGGTGGTGTTCAACTGCCTGCCCAAAAAACTGTTCCGACTCCTTGCCTTTGGTTTTCATCGCCTGCTCTAAATAGCAGCGGCCTAACCAATATTGGGCATTGTTTTGTCGTTGAATACTGTTTTGCTTATCTTTCAACCGTTTGGCAAATTCCAACGATTGCTGGAAATGCTCAACTGCCTGCCCAAACAACTGTTCCGATTCCTTGCCTTTGGTTTTCATCGCCTGCTCTAAATAGCAGCGGGCTAACAAAAGTTGTGCATTGATTTGTTCTTGAAGGCTGTTTTGCTTATCTTTCAGCTGTTCGGCAAGACTCAATTGCCGTTGGAAATGCTCAACTGCCTGTCCAAATAACTGTTCCGACTCTTTGCCTTTGGCTTTCATCGCCTGCTCTAAATAGCAGTGGCCTAACAAAAGTTGTGCATTGATTTGTTCTTGAAGGCTGTTTTGCTTATCTTTCAG
>CAUSHT010000091.1:0-6017 GCA_963531275.1 uncultured Neisseria sp. | reverse complement strand
GCCAAATCGCCCCGACCAAATTAGGCCGTCTGAAACCGCAAGACAGCGTGCGCCTCGCCGGATTCGTGACCGCCGTGCGCACCATGATGGGCAAACGTGGCAAAATCGCCTTCGTCAGCCTCGAAGATTTGAGCGGACAGATTGAAATCATGGTCAGCGGCCAGACGCTGGAAAACTGCGCCGACTACCTCAAATCCGACCAAGTGCTGATTATCGAATCCAAAGTCAGCCGCGACGACTACGGCAGCGGCGACGGTCTGCGCATTATGGCAAACCAAGTTATGACCCTGCAAATGGCGCGCGAACGCTACGCCCGCAGCCTCAGCCTCGCCCTCGCCCCCGGCCACGACATCGAACGCCTCGCCGCCATCCTCACCGCCCACCGCCTGCCCGATACGGCGCACATCCCGCTGCAACTGTCGTACAGCAACGGCAAAGCATCGGGTAAATTGAAAATTGCGCCAAAATGGATGGTAACGCCAAGCACCGCTTTGTTTGAAGAACTGGAAACATTGCTCGGCAGCAGGGCAGTCCGCGTGAATTGGTAACACTAAAGGCCGTCTGAAACCATACGTTCAGACGGCCTTTTTCAATTTCATTACAAAAGCTATTTTCCTTTATGATTTTTCTAGAATGAAAGTATTGCCATAAAATAAATACCCTGTAGTTTTAACAAATTCTATCCGGCGTATTCATTCCTAAATCAAAATATTGTGCCCAAACATAAGGCTATACCATCACTGCAATAAATGTTGCAAGCACCAATATACAAAAAATCTGTCGTCGTTTGGTTTTTTGTGTAGAAATCACAACATAGCCTAGCTTTCCCGACGTGGTACTTTCAACCCCATACTCTTCACGACACCGTTCTGATCGGTTTCTTTAACCGTCAATGAAAACCCGTCAACGACAATGCGGTCGCCCTCGACGGGCTGCGCGCTGCCTCCTCTGGATTGAAACCATTCGAGCAGGCTCATACCGGCTTCGCCGTCTTCCAGCTTCAACCCGTACGCCGCTGCCAAATCGCCGGTATTGACATACGGGTCGACGGCAAATTCGCCGAAGAAATCAAAATTTTCGCGCACATTCTGCCCGGTTTCACTGAAGTATTTCGCCATTTTGTCCACTTGGCTGTCAGGCAGGATATACCAAGCCGTATCGCCTTCCCTCAAAACCGTATCATTCTGCATTTCGATTTTCCGCCCGTCACGTATCAGCGCGAAACAGCGCAAGTCAAACGATTCCGAAATGGGGGCAACGGCATCGGGATGCTTGCCTTCCGCCTCAGATTCCTTCGTTACCTTGAAAGAAAACAAAGCCACGGCTTCGCGTTCCGACAGCCAAATGTCGTACATTCCTTCCAGCTCGGGTTTGGGCGGCATGGCGACCTTGAGCAGACGCGCCATGACGGGTATCGTTGTTCCTTGAATCAGCAGGGAAAGTACGACGACGGCAAAGGCGACATTGAACAACAGTTCAGAATTCGGCACGCCCATGACCAAAGGCATCATCGCCAAAGAAATCGGTACTGCGCCGCGCAACCCGAGCCAACTGATGTAGGCTTTTTCACGCACACTGTATCCAAATTTCCACAAGCCGCTGAAAACGGCAAGCGGACGGGCGACCAGCATGAGGAATACGGCGATAACCAAGGCATCGACGCTTTTTTCCCAAACGCTGCTGGGCGTTACCAACAAACCCAGTACGACGAACAAAGTCGCCTGCGCCAGCCACGCCAGGCCGTCCATCACGCGCCAAACGTGTTCAGTTGCGCGGGTATGCTGGTTACCGACGATAATCCCCGCCAGATAAACCGCCAAGAAGCCGCTGCCACCGATGGTATTGGTAAATGCGAATACCCACAGGCCGCCTGACACAATCATCAGCGCGTACAATCCTTCCGCAAGGTTCAGACGACGTACGAGTTTCGACAACACCATTCCGCCCGCCCACCCCATCAGCAGGCCGAAGCCGATTTGGAGCAGCAGCATCCATAAAAACGCCAACACACCTGATTGTTCGGGGTTGGTAATCATGGTAATCAGGGCGGTAACTAAAAAAATCGCCATCGGATCGTTCGCACCGGATTCGATTTCCAAAGTCGCTTGCACCCTGTCATTCAGGCGCACGCCGCTGTGGCGCAGCAGGCTGAACACGGCCCCCGCATCGGTTGAGCCGACAATCGCCGCCATCAGTACACCGAATTTCCAATCCAAACCCAAATAGAACGTGGCGAACAATCCTAAAGGCAACACGGTGGCAAACACGCCCCATGTCGCCAATACCGCAGAAGGCTTCAATGCAATTCGGAAACTTGAAAGCTGGGTCCGCAACCCGCCATCAAGCAAAATGACGGCTAACGCAAGCTGGCTGATGACGTTGGCCAAAACGAAATTGTCAAAATCGATGCGCCCGATACCGTCCTCACCCGCCAACATTCCAACCGCCAGAAACACCAACAAAAGCGGCATCCCCAGCCTTGCCGACAAAGTGGTCGAAACCACGCTTAAAAACAATAACGCCCCGCCGAGCAAAAAAGATTGTTCATCCAGTCCACGTTGCAAAAGTCCCTTGCCGTTAATAAAAACAAAGCAAAATTATATCATAAAATCAATAAGATTTACTGAATGCCTACCCATTATGCAGAAATAAAAAACCGTCTGAAAGACGGCTTTGTTCATACAGCAAACCGCTTTACCCAAACGGCTTTTTCTGCCAATAAAACTTATCCTTTTTCAGACGGCCTTATTGAATAGAGCAATCATCTAAAAAGTTTATTGCAAAAAGCATTTGACTAATAAGGAAAGATAGCCAACAACAAAGAGGAGCGACAATGCCGAAACAATGCCAAGCATCCAGTAGATACATTGGTTCAGTACAGATTTTGCAGCGGTAAGCCGCAGCAGTTTTAAATACAGGGCAAACGAAGCAAAGGGGGTGAAAATACACCCCCTTTTTCTATAGAAGCCCCATATTAAAGGCCGTCTGAAAAACAGTTTTATTTAACGATTTCAACAGGACCGTGGTCGTCGCAATGGTCGCCGTGTTGGTGGTGCAGACGGCCGTTGACGATGTAGTCGACGTGATCGCCGTGCGGTACGGCTTCGTGGCCGCAACCTTCGCCGTGAACGTGGCCGTGGCAGGTGTCAACCGGATGGCAGCCGTCAGGATTGGTTTCATTGACGCTCAGGGCGTGCTCGTCGTAATGACCGTTGTGTTCATGGTGCAGGTGGCCGTCGTGCAGATAATCGACGTGGCCTTCGTGTTTGATGGCAGTGTGGCCGCAGTTTGCGCCGTGAGCGTGGTCATGATGTTCGTGGGTTTTACAGGTCATTTTTCTCTCCTAATGTTCAGTGAATAGCAATCTTTCTCGATTGATTATTCCATCTTATCTTTTTTTGATGCAAGCGTAAAAAAATTTTACAGTTATTAATATATTGTTACGATATATCATCTATTGATATATCAGCCTATTTTGTTTTTCAGACGGCCTTTTATTTATCATTCATTTATTTTCAGCGGGTAATTTAACCCTTTCCGCCTATGTTGAATATCGAATTTTTCAGCCGTAACGGGTAATATTGAAACCAAGGGATAAATCCTTCAAACAAACAGGTACTGCAATGGGAAAACAAGCCAGACTTTATATGGTTCGCAGCACGCAAGGTGCGCTTTATAATGTATTTTTTGAACGCGGTGTGGCGGCATTGGCCTGGCCCATGCTGGCCGAAGCGGCGGCCAAGGGTTTTGGCCGTGAGGAGCTGACGGATATTTACCGTTCGGCCGTGCCGGATGTGAAGTTGAGAACGGCGCAATCGGGCGCAGCTCAGGTGTGGCGGTTTGTCAACGAGTTGGCCGATGGAGATGCCGTACTGACCTACTCGCCTACCCTGCGCCATTATCGGGTCGGCAGGATTACAGGCGGAGCGGTGCATTGTCCGCAATGGGACGATGAAAAAATGTCGCTGGTGCGGCCGGTTGAGTGGCTGGGCGAAGTGTGCCGTGATGATTTGAGTGCGGCGGCGCAACGGGCTTTGGGCAGCGTGGCGACTTTGTTTGCGGTATCGGAAGCGTGTGCGGCAGAAATTTTTGAACGCATGGGTTTTCAGACGGCCTAAGAAGGGAAAGGAAACAGGATTATGTGGAACACCATGCATGAATGGCTGAACGCTTTGCCTGTCAGTGAAGAAATCATCAAATCGGCATTGATGTCGGTATTGATGATTGTGGCTGTCATTGCCGGGCGCAGCATTTTACTCTCGGCGCATTTTCGCAGCCATCCGGATTTGAGCATTGAAAACAAACGCCGCTCGCTGGTGTTCAGCCGCAACGTAACCATGCTGCTGATCCTACTCGGGCTGGCGATGATTTGGGCGGCGCAGATTCAAACTTTGGCCTTGTCGATGTTTGCAGTGGCCGCGGCGATTGTGGTGGCAACCAAAGAGCTGATTATGTGTTTGTCCGGCAGCATCCTGCGTTCGGTAACCAAACAATACTCCATCGGCGACTACATCGAAATCAACGGCCTGCGCGGACGGGTGGTCGATATCAATATGCTGAACACGCTGATGATGCAAATCGGCCCTAATCCGTTGATCGGCCAGCTTTCCGGCAAAACGCTCTCGTTTCCCAACAGCTTGCTTTTGAGCCATACCGTACGCCGCGACAATATTTTGGGCAATTATGTGATTCATACGGTGGAAATCCCCGTGCCGATTCATTTGGATTCGGACGAAATCACAGGCCGTCTGAAAGCCGTGCTTGAGCCGTTGTGCGCGGCCTATGTTCCCGTTATCCAACAATATTTGGAAAACGTTCAAGCGCAAAAACTCTTTATTACCCCCGCCGCCCAGCCGCGCGTGTCCCGCGTGCCGCACGATGACAAGGTGTACCACATCATCGTACGCTTCGCCTCCCCCGTTTCCAAACGGCTGGAAATACAACAGGCCGTCTTAGACGAATTTTTGCGCACGCAATACCGACTGATCAACCAAACAAAATAGTACGGTTTGTTTATTGATACAATCAAATCCCTTACAATAATGAAGTTCACAATCAACAATAAGGAAAAGTCATGTTGCCCGAATCAGCCCTTGCCGAAATGTATCCCGTCATTATGACCCCCAGCCATGACGGCAAATATTTCCACAACTACACCCTCTCGCTTCTGAACATCGTCCACACCAACGCCTCCCTCGGCCTGCCGCTGCAAGTAATGATGCAGCGCGGCGAAAGCCTGATTACGCGCGCGCGCAACAACTGCGTGGCCAAATTTTTGGAAAACAAAGAATGGACGCATTTATTCTGGATTGACTCCGACATCGGCTTCTCTCCCGACTCATTCTACCGCCTGCTCTTGGCCGATAAAGACGTTGTAGCCGGCGTTTATCCGCTCAAACGCGAAAACTGGCCCCAAGCAGGCCTTCCTGCCGGCATGACCCAAGCCGATTTCGAGCGTATGTACACTTCTTACACCGTCAACACCAACGACAAAAATGAAAACGGCGAAATCGTCCTGAAAGTCGATGAAGAAGGCTTTATGAAGGTTCATGACGCGCCAACCGGCTTCATGGTTATCAAACGCAGCGTATTTGAAAAAATGATAGAGGCTTATCCCGAGTTGAACTACGTCTCCGACAGCGACTACAGCCCGGAAAACAAAGGCCTGCACTACCGTTTCTTCGACTGCATGGTCGATCCCGAAAGCAAACGCTACCTGTCTGAAGACTACACCTTCTGCCACCTCTGGCGTCAAATCGGCGGCGAAGTGTACGTCGACGTACAATCCAACCTGACCCACCAAGGCGCAAAAGTGTATCACGGCTCGTTTGCCGAATCCCTGCAAACCAATCTTGCCAATGCGGTTTACGCCCCCGAAGGCACCACCATGCGCCTCGAACTGGCCGCCCCGTTGCACGCCAATCCGCGCGGTCCGGAATAAGGTTGGCCGACAGGCAGGCAAAACACTTTAATTCTGCCTGTCTGCCACCATATAACGCCTATCGTTTTCTTTTCAG
>CAUSHT010000090.1:0-6035 GCA_963531275.1 uncultured Neisseria sp. | reverse complement strand
TAATCGCGTTCGCGCAGCAGGCCGCCGCTTTTTTCGCTGAAACCCATAAACCAAAAGTATTTCTGTATGCCGCCAGCCTGGGGCGAGGGCATCAAGTGCAGCCTCTCGTTGCTGTCTTCCGCGCTGAGGTATTCCCAGTTGAGCCAAAGCGGTCGGTGTTGGCGGATGATGGTTTGAACATTGTCGGGCAGTTCGCAGGCGAAGGTTTCGATGACAATGTTGGGGGTAGGGGCTGTATCGGTATCTTCGGCATGGTCGGCTTGCCAAGCGTGAATGCCGATGCCTTGATGGATATTGGGAATCGAGGCCAAGTCAGGGCAGAGTGCCTGAAGGGATGGGAAATCGTCTGTCCATAAATGCACTTGCCAGCCGAGTTCCCGTTGCAAAACACGCGCCAGCCGCCATGAAACGCCGATGTCGCCGAAGTTGTCGATGACGTTGCAGAAAATCCAGCAGGTATAAGGTGGGGGGGTGTTCATGGAAAAATATGCTCAAGGCCGTCTGAAAACATCAGAATGCGCCGAAATAGTGAAACAAATAAACAATCAGCATAACAATCGGAATAAACATCCATATGCTTTGCCGTTTCAATTCGGGCTCTTGTTTGAGGTGGTGTTTGATGACGTCAAAGAGGACGAATTTGAATAGGAACGTGGCTTCGCAGGCAAGGATGATGCCGTTGATGAGGTGTTGCGTTTTATCTTCGGGCGGGTTGAGGGTAAACCACAAAAGGGTGGCGAGCGGAATCAGGCAGACAACGAGCCAGCGCAGAAGTATGGGTTTGGACATGGTGTGCGTGCAAGAAATAAAAAGGGCATTATACCCTGTCGTCTTTCAGACAAGTGCAAATCAGGCTATCATTCGTTTTATTTGAAGCGAACATTTATCCCTATGCAAACCCAAGCCATCATCCGCCATATCGTTCAATGGCTCAAAGATTACGCCGAGCAAGCGCGTGCCAAAGGTTTTGTCGTCGGTGTATCCGGCGGCATTGATTCTGCCGTGGTTTCCACCCTTGCCGCACAAACCGGTTTGTCGGTTTTGTTGTTGGAAATGCCGATTCGTCAGAAAGCCGACCAAGTCAACCGCGCGCAAGAACATATGGGCCGTCTGAAACAGCGTTATCCCAATGTAAAAGCGCAAAGCGTCGATTTGACCCAAACTTTCGATACGTTTGCCGATACCGTTGACGTCAGCGAAACCGAATTTCCGAACAAACAGCTGGCACTCGCCAATGCACGCAGCCGCCTGCGCATGACGACGCTTTATTATTACGGTCAGTTGCATGGTTTGCTGGTGGCGGGGACGGGTAACAAAATTGAAGATTTCGGCGTCGGTTTCTTCACCAAATACGGCGACGGCGGCGTGGACATCAGCCCGATTGCCGATTTGACCAAAACTCAAGTGTACGCGTTGGCAGCCAAGCTGGACGTATCGGAAGACATTCAAAAAGCCGTACCGACAGACGGCCTTTGGGATACCGAGCGTACCGATGAAGAACAAATGGGCGCATCATATCCCGAACTCGAATGGGCGATGAGTGTGTACGACAGCCACAAGCCTGAAGATTTTGAGGGCAGACAGCGCGAAGTTTTGGCAATCTATACCCGATTGCACAAAGCTATGCAGCACAAAGTCAACCCGATTCCGGTTTGCAAGATTCCGGAAGAGCTGTTTTAAGTTTGAACATTAAAAGGCCGTCTGAAAACCTTAATCCAGTGTTTTCAGACGGCCTTTTATATTTTATTTCAATAAGAATTGGGAATATGCTTGAAAAACAGCATCATCAAATACCAAAACAGCGTAGCCGCCGCCGCCCCCAGCAATACCCACGCGCTGATTTTGGCGATTTCCCGAATGGTGCGCTTTTGTTGGCGGCTGAACAGACGGTTCACAATCAATGCCGCGATGGCGCAAAAGAAAAAAAATCGCAAAAGCCTGCCTATCATTCCACATCCTCCCAAAAATATTGCCTCTAAATTAGGGCAGGCCGTCTGAAGCCTCATGCACAAAACAAAAACGAAACGTTATAATACCCCTTTTGCCGCATCACTTGGAAATTACAAATGACAACAAATGCCTCAGTGGGCATTGTAACGCCCCGGAAAATTCCGTTTGACACACCGCTTGCTCTGGAAAACGGCAAAACCTTACCTCGTTTCGACCTGATGATTGAAACCTACGGCACGCTCAATGCCGACAAAAGCAATGCCGTCCTTATCTGCCACGCCTTATCAGGCAATCATCACATTGCCGGCAGGCACAGTGCGGAGGATAAATACGCCGGTTGGTGGGACAATATGGTCGGCCCCGGTAAACCCATCGATACCGAACGCTTTTTTGTGGTCGGTTTGAACAACTTGGGCGGCTGCGACGGCAGCACCGGCCCTTTGTCCGAGAATCCTGAAACCGGCCGAGAATATGGTGCGGATTTTCCGGTTGTAACCGTCAAAGACTGGGTGAAGTCCCAAGCCATGCTTGCCGATTATCTCGGCATTCAAAAATGGGCGGCCGTTATCGGCGGAAGTTTGGGCGGCATGCAGGCATTGCAATGGACGATTTCTTTGCCCGAACGCGTTGCCCACGCGCTCGTTATCGCTTCCGCGCCTAAACTTTCCACCCAAAACATCGCGTTTAACGATGTTGCCCGTCAGGCGATTTTGACCGATCCCGATTTCCACGAAGGTAATTACCGCAGCCATCATACCGTTCCTTCACGCGGTTTGCGTATCGCGCGCATGATGGGACACATCACCTATCTTGCCGAAGATGGCTTGGGTAAAAAATTCGGCCGCATTTTAAAATCAGACGGCTATCAGTACGGCTACGGCGTTGAATTTGAAGTGGAATCTTATCTGCGCTATCAAGGCGACAAGTTTGTCGGCCGTTTTGATGCCAACACTTATCTGCTGATGACCAAGGCGCTCGACTACTTCGACCCGGCTGCCGATTACGGCCACAACCTCACGCGCGCCGTGGAGAATGTGCAGGCCAAATTCTTTGTCGCGAGCTTCAGCACCGACTGGCGCTTCTCGCCGCAACGTTCGCATGAATTGGTCAAGGCATTAATCGCCGCGCAAAAATCCGTGCAGTACATCGAAGTTAAATCCAATCACGGCCACGATGCCTTCTTGATGGAAGACGAGGCCTATATCCGCGCGGTTACCGCTTATATGAACAACGTTTACAAGGACTGCCAAAAATGAATCTGCGCGACGATTTGCAACTCATTTACGATTGGATACCCGAAGGCAGCCGCGTACTCGATTTAGGTTGCGGCGACGGCGAGCTGCTGGCCGCGCTGGTGGCGCATAAAAACTGTGCCGGTTACGGCATTGAAATCGATACCGACAGCGTGATTGCCGCCATGACCCGCGGTGTAAACGTTATTCAGGCCGACTTGGAAGAGGGCTTGGCGGCATTTGGCGATCAAAGCTTTGATGTGATTGTTTTGAGCCAAACCATTCAAGCCATGCAGAACACGGAAAAAATCCTGCGCTGCCTGATGCGCGTGGCCAAACAGGCCATCGTCAGCTTCCCTAACTTCGGCTACTGGCGCAACCGCTTTCAAATCGCCGTCGGCGGCCATATGCCGGTTTCCGAGCGCATGCCGTATCATTGGTACGATACGCCCAATATCCATTGGTGTACCCTCAAAGACTTCGATTTATTGTGCGCCAAAAACAAAATCCGCGTGCTTGAGCGTGCGGTCATGACGGGCAACCGACAGGTCAAACATCTGCCGAACTTATTGGGCAGCTTGGCGTTTTACCGCGTGGGTTGATGCGGTGATTAATAAAGGCCGTCCGAACAGGTCATCACGAAAGCATGGCTTTTGCAAATACCTGTTCAGACGGCCTTTTATTGTTCCAGCCGGTTTAAGCCTGTTTCAATTTTTCCAACAAGGCCAAACTGCCGGCATCGACCAGACGGTAGGTTTCGTCAAAGTCGCCTGTGTACCACGGATCGGGAACGTGGTTGTAGCCTGAATCGGGGATAAGGTCGGTCAGTTTGAAGATTTTGCCGGGGTGGAAGCCGAGCTGTTTTTCGGTTTCTCTGAGGTTGTTGTCGTCCATCACGATGATGTAGTCGAAATGATCGGCATCGCTGGGTTTGATTTTACTACTGGTAAAGCCTGACGGGTCGATGCCGTGTTGTTTGAGCACGCGGCGCGTGCCTTCGTGCATGTTTTCGCCGTCGTGCCAACCTGATGTGCCTGCGCTGGCTGTGATGACGGCATTGCCCATGCCTGCTTCGCGGGCGCGGTGGCGCAGGACGTATTCGGCCATGGGGGAGCGGCAGATGTTGCCGAGGCAGACAAAAAGAATTTTGTGGGTTTTCATGTTTGTGAAAATGAGCGGTAAGGTTTGAAAATCCATGCAACACGCTGAACCGTTTTCAGACGGCCTTGCGGTTGCATTTTCAATTTAGTTTACATTGCTGAAGAAAGGATTATGACCTTCCAGTTTCAACGCTTGGGCATAAGTCGGGATGTTTTCGTTTTCGCCCAGTGGGTTGTGCAGCAGGTAGAGGTGCTCGATTCGGCATTCGGCCATCAGGTCGAGGAAGTTTTGCTGAACGATGGCGATATTGTCGGTTGAGGCCAGCTCCCAAGTAAAGGTCTGCGGAACGATTTCAAACGCGCTGTCGGTCGCGTTGAAGCTGAACTGGAGCTTGCCGTCCGCTTTCGCTGCGGCAACAACGCCGACGCGCGGGCTTTGCATACGGATGGCGCGGATGGCGTTGGTGGCAAAAACGTCCATGGCCATGCGTTGGCGAGTGTGGCTGCCTTCGGTCAGGGCGTCAAGCGGCGTATTGGGCGAGAGCGGGTTGGTGAAGAGGGTAACGCCGTCGAGGGCGAGATGCTCTTGCCAAACCTGCATCAGCGGCAGGCCTGCCTGTTGCAGGTTGAGGCCCAAGGCCGTCTGAATGTCTTTATCGCCGTAGCCCAGCGCGTAAACAACATGGACGGATTGGCCTTCGGGCAGCGCCAATGGTTTGTATTCGAATTTTTGCAGGAATGCGCCTGCCGCTTCATCGTTTTGCTTGGCTTGGAACCATTCGCCCGGGGTAACGCTGCTCAAATCGGTCGATTGGACGAGGTAGGGCAGCCATTGCGTGTTTTGCGTGAGGGCGCGCAGGTTGGGGTAGTTTTGCAGGCAGGCGAAGAGGGCTTCGGTAGGCAGCGTGAGCGGCAGGGTTTGTTCTTTTTTGCAACCGGCAACCAAAACCACAGGCAGGGCAAACCATTGGGCTTCGTTATCGTTTTCTGCCTTCAGGACTTCGCCCACGCTTTGAATCAGGCTGGTGTAAGTGCCGACATCGGGCGCCATGGTCATCGCCAATGAAAGATTGATGTAATGGTTTTGGCTGAGCATGGTGCGGATTTCGGTTTGCAGTTGGCCGGCCGAAAGTTTGCGTGATGCGGAGGAGGAGTTGTGTGCCAACTGGTAGGCATTGAGCAGAAGGTGGTTTTTGATAGGGCTCTGCGGATAAGGGCGGGTATCTGGAAGAACAAAGGTTTTCATGACGGTTTGAAGTGTTGTGTTGTAAGTGTGGCGATTATAGCAATTTAGTCAGTCGGTGTGCTTGTTAATAAATTAAATTCAACTGGCGATAGGGATACGCTTCATTTTTACACGGGTTAAGTATCGGCATTTTCTAAGTTGAGGAGGGTGAATGCCCGATGTGTTATAATCCATGAACAAACATAATTCAGAAAGGAACAAAATCATGCGCTTGCTTCATACTATGCTGCGTGTCGGCAATCTCGAACGCTCTTTGGATTTCTATCAAAACGTATTGAACATGCAACTGCTGCGCCGCCGCGATTATCCTGAAGGCCGTTTTACTTTGGCTTTTGTCGGTTATGGCGATGAGGCGGACCATACTGTTTTGGAACTGACCCACAACTGGGATACCGAGGCTTACGACTTGGGCGAGGCTTACGGCCATATCGCGATTGAAGTTGATGATGCTTACGCGGCGTGCGAACGTGTTAAAGAGATGGGCGGTAAAGTGGTACGCGAAGCCGG
>CAUSHT010000089.1:0-6133 GCA_963531275.1 uncultured Neisseria sp. | reverse complement strand
CGCCATTATTTGGAATGCGTGTTGGAAAGTTTGACCACAGGCGTGATTACTTTGGATGCCGATGGCCGTCTGAAAACCTTTAACAAGGCCGCCGAACAGATTTTGGGCGTTTCGCTGGTGTCTTTGTGGGGCAGCAACTGGCATCAATGGCACGGCAAATCGCCGCAGCAAACCCTGTTGGCCGATGTGTTTGCCGCCATCAATGAAACCGCCGACAGCGACAAACCCGTCCAAGTCGAATACGCCGCGCCCGATGATGCCCGAATCTTGTTGGGTAAGGCCACCATCCTGCCGGAAGACAACGATAACGGCGTGGTGATGGTGATTGATGACATTACCGTCTTAATGCGGGCGCAAAAAGAGGCCGCATGGGGCGAAGTGGCGAAACGATTGGCGCACGAAATCCGCAATCCGCTTACGCCTATCCAGCTTTCCGCCGAGAGATTGGCATGGAAATTGCATGATAAACTTGATGAACAAGACGCCCAAATCCTCAGCCGTTCAACCGATACCATCGTCAAACAGGTGGCCGCGCTGAAAGAAATGGTCGAAGCATTCCGCAATTATGCGCGTGCGCCGTCGCTGAATTTAGAAAAACAAGATTTAAACGGTTTGGTGTCGGAAGTATTGGTATTATATGAGGCCGGCGCGTGCAAGTTTAATGCACGGCTCAGTGCCGACGCCCTGCCGATTGTTGCCGATACGACGGCGATGCGCCAAGTATTGCATAACCTATTTAAGAATGCCGCAGAAGCGGCAGAGTCGGACGAAGCGCCGCAAGTAAACATCGAAACAGGGCGCGAAGGAGGACAGGTTTTCCTGACCGTTTGCAACAACGGTAAAAGTTTCAGCAAAGAAATGCTGCACAATGCTTTTGAGCCGTACGTTACCGACAAACCGACAGGAACGGGGTTGGGTTTGCCCGTTGTGAAAAAAATTATCGAGGAGCATGGCGGCCGTATCAGCCTGAGCAATCAGAACAGCGGCGGCGCGTGCGTCAAAATAGCTTTACCGGAAATGGCAGAAACTTATGCGAAGCAGTGATATTTTGATTGTAGATGATGAAGTAGGCATCCGCGACCTGCTCTCCGAAATCCTTCAAGACGAAGGCTATACCGTCACTTTGGCCGAAAATGCCGAAGAAGCGCGCCAATTGCGTTATCAAACGCGTCCGGCCATGGTGTTGCTGGACATTTGGATGCCCGATTGCGACGGCATCACTTTGTTGAAAGAGTGGGCGAAAAACGGCCAACTCAATATGCCTGTGGTCATGATGAGCGGCCATGCCAGCATTGACACTGCGGTTGAAGCCACCAAAATCGGCGCGCTCGATTTTCTGGAAAAACCGATTGCCCTGCAAAAACTCTTGTCCGCAGTAGAACGCGCCTTGAAACATGGCGAAGTTCAGACGGCCTCCGGTATGACTTTGGACAAACTGGGCAACAGTCCCGTCATTCAAGAAATGAACGGCAGCATTGAAGCGGCTGCCAAACACAACCGCCCGCTGTTGTTGGCCGGTGAGGCTGGCTCGCCGTTTGAGATTGTCGCCCGCTATCTGCATAAAAGCGGTACGCCTTGGGTGGCAACCGACCGTGTCGAACACATTGTCGATACGCCGATGGAGCTGTTGCAAAAGGCATCAGGCGGTATTTTGTATGTCGGCGATATTGCCCGTTACAGTAAAAATATCCAAAACGGCATTGCTTTCTTGCTGGAAAAAGCCGACCGCTACAATGTCCGTGTGATTGCTTCATGCGGCTTTAAACGCGGAGAGAGCGCTGATGACGTCGTTGCCGGCCGACTGGCGGAGCTGTTGAAAGAGCGCATCAATGTTCCTTCTTTGCGCAGCCAGCCGGACGACATCGTCTTTTTGATTAACCGCATCATGACCGATTTGGCCGAAAGTCAAAAAATCCAGCCGGTAAAATTCAGCGACAGCGCATTGGTGGTTTTGCGCCAATACGATTGGCCGGGCAATTACGACCAGCTTGCCGAAACGGTGAAAAACATCATGTTGGAATCTGACGGCAAAGAAGTGGACGAGCAGGCTGTTGCCGTGGCTTTGGGTCAGAAGGAAAATGCAACGGCGACAGAAATCATCGGCGGCTTCAATTTCAATATGCCTTTGCGCGAATTGAGGGAAGAAGTCGAGCGCCGCTACTTTGAGTACCATATCGCCCAAGAAGGCCAAAATATGAGCCGCGTGGCGCAAAAGGTCGGTTTGGAGCGTACACACCTTTACCGTAAACTCAAACAACTCGGTATCAGCGTATCGCGCCGCAGCGCCGACAAATCCGACGAATAAGCGCAATATCGATTCAAACACAAAAGAGGCCGTCTGAAAGCAATCAGGTTTTTCAGACGGCATCATCATTTGACGGTTTGCTTGGGTAACTCAAACTTTATCAAAATAATGATATGGCTCGGCATTGTTGTTTTGCCTTTTGGGCTGACAAAAGTTTTATACCAATAAAATTTTCAGACGGCCTTGATTTACTTCAGGCCGTCTGAAAAAACATTACGAAAAGGGAACAGATTGATGACGGAAAACGAGCGTTTTGCTTGGTTGCAACTGGCATTTACGCCCTATATCGGCGCAGAAAGTTTTTTGGTGCTGTTGCAGCAATTCGGTAGCGCACAAGCAGCCTTGAATGCGCCGGCAGACAAAATTGCCGCGTTGGTGCGCCATAAACAGGCAGCCGAATCGTGGCGTAATGCGGACAAACGGGCTTTGGCGCAGCAGTCAGCCGAAGCCGCTTTAAAATGGGAAACGCAGGACGGTTGCCGTCTGTTGCTGCTGCAAGATGATGATTTCCCCGAAATGCTGACACAAGGCATTACCGCGCCGCCGGTTTTGTTTTTACGCGGCAATGCAGAGCTGCTGCACACACCTTCTGCCGCGATTGTCGGCAGCCGCCATGCCACGCCGCAAGCAATGCGGATTGCCAAAGATTTCGGCAGGGCGTTGAGTGAAAAAGGCATTCCCGTCGTATCGGGCATGGCTTCGGGTATCGACACAGCCGCCCATCAGGGCGCATTGCAGGCAGATGGCGGCACCATTGCCGTCTGGGGAACCGGTATAGACCGCATTTATCCGCCGTCCAATAAAAACCTTGCTTATGAAATTGCCGAAAGAGGATTGATTGTCAGCGAGTTCCCTTTGGACACGCGTCCGTTTGCAGGCAACTTTCCGCGCCGCAACCGTCTGATTGCCGCGTTATCGCAGCTGACATTGGTGGTTGAAGCGGCATTGGAATCCGGCTCATTGATTACCGCCAAGCTGGCGGCGGAGATGGGGCGCGAAGTGATGGCGGTACCCGGTTCGATAGACAATCCGCATAGCAAAGGCTGTCACAAGCTGATTAAAGACGGGGCAAAATTGGTGGAATGTCTGGACGATATTCTTCATGAGTGTCCGCAGCTATTGCAAAATACGCCTGTTCCATCATATTCTATAAATAAGACGGTCAAACCGAAAAACGATCAAATCGAACGGCTGCAACAAAAAACAATAGCGGATGAACCGCAAAGGCCGTCTGAAAACCTACCTGCCGCCCCATCAACAAGCGCTTTATTGGAAGCAATGGGTTACGATCCGATACATCCCGATATTTTGGCGCAACAAACCAATACGGCAGCGGCAGACGTGTACGCACAGCTTTTGGAATACGAACTTGACGGTATCGTCGCCGCCTTACCGGGCGGCCGTTATCAGCGTGTCAAAGCATAAATTATCTATATTTAAGGAACCAGCATGACCGAAGTCATTGCCTATTTAATCGAACACTTCCAAGATTTCGACAATTGTCCGCCTCCGGAGGATTTGGGTCGCCTCTTGGAAGATGCAGGTTTTGATGCTACGGAAATCGGCAATACATTGATGATGATGGAAGTCTTGTTCAATACGTCCGAATTCTATGCCGAGCCGTTTAACAGCGACTCCCTGCGCGTATTCTGCCGTGAAGAAACTGAAAACCTGCCGCAGGAAGTCATGGGCTTGATGCAATATTTGGTTACCGAACGCGCAATTACTTATGAGCAACGCGAAATCGTCATTCACGCCCTGATGCACATTCCATCGGACGAAATTACCCTCGATACCGCCAAAGTGTTGGTATTGCTGGTGTTGTGGATGCACAAGAGCGAGTTGCCCGTCCTGATAGGCGACGACTTGATGAGTGCGTTGACCGGACAAAACGTGATGCACTAAACCTTTTTTCAGACGGCCTCAATAATAAAGGCCGTCTGAAACATAAACCCAATACATCCAAAAGAGAACAACAATGGCGAAAAACTTATTAATCGTCGAATCCCCGTCCAAAGCCAAAACCCTGAAAAAATATCTGGGCGGTGATTTTGAAATCTTGGCGTCTTACGGCCACGTCCGCGATTTGGTTCCGAAAAGCGGAGCAGTCGATCCCGACAACAGCTTTGCCATGAAGTACCAGCTGATCAGCCGCAACAGCAAACACGTCGATGCCATCGTCGCCGGTGCCAAAGAAGCCGAAAACATCTACCTCGCAACCGACCCGGATAGGGAAGGCGAAGCCATTTCCTGGCATCTTTTGGAAATCCTCAAATCCAAACGCGGCCTGAAAAACATCAAGCCGCAGCGTGTCGTGTTCCACGAAATCACCAAAAACGCCGTCCTCGACGCCGTCGCCAATCCGCGCGAAATCGAAATGGACTTGGTCGATGCGCAACAAGCCCGCCGCGCTTTGGACTATCTGGTCGGTTTCAACCTCTCGCCATTGTTGTGGAAAAAAATCCGCCGCGGTTTGAGCGCAGGCCGTGTGCAAAGCCCTGCTTTGCGCCTGATTTGCGAACGCGAAAATGAAATCCGCGCGTTTGAAGCGCAGGAATATTGGACGGTACATCTCGACAGCCACAAAGGCCGCAGCAAGTTCACCGCCAAACTCGCCCAATACAACGGCGCGAAACTCGAACAATTCGACCTGCCGAACGAAGCCGCGCAAGCCGACGTATTGAAAGAACTCGAAGGCAAAGAGGCCGTCGTTACCGCCATTGAAAAGAAAAAGCGCAGCCGCAATCCCGCCGCGCCGTTCACCACTTCTACCATGCAGCAGGATGCCGTACGCAAACTTGGTTTTACCACCGACCGCACCATGCGTACAGCCCAACAGCTTTATGAAGGTATAGACGTAGGGCAGGGCGCCATCGGTCTGATTACCTATATGCGTACCGACAGCGTGAATTTGGCTGATGAAGCGTTAACCGAAATCCGCCATTACATCGAAAACAAAATCGGCAAAGAATATCTGCCGAGTGCCGCCAAACAATACAAAACCAAATCCAAAAACGCACAAGAAGCGCACGAGGCCATCCGTCCGACTTCCGTGTACCGTACGCCCGAAAGCGTCAAACCCTTCCTGAGCGTAGACCAGTTCAAACTCTATCAAATGATTTGGCAACGTACCGTCGCCTGTCAGATGACGCCCGCCAAATTCGACCAAACCACCGTCGATATTACCGTCGGCAAAGGCGTGTTCCGCGTAACCGGACAAGTGCAAACCTTCGCAGGCTTCCTCAGCGTTTATGAAGAAAGCAGCGACGATGAAGAAGGCGAAGACAGCAAAAAACTGCCCGAAATGAGCGAAGGCGACAAATTGCCTGTGGACAAACTCTACGGCGAACAACACTTCACCACCCCGCCGCCGCGCTACAACGAAGCCACGCTGGTTAAAGCCCTCGAAGAATACGGCATCGGCCGCCCCTCGACCTACGCCAGCATCATCTCCACACTCAAAGACCGTGAATACGTTACCCTTGAGCAAAAACGCTTTATGCCCACCGACACAGGCGACATCGTCAACAAATTCCTGACCGAACACTTCGCCCAATATGTCGATTACCACTTCACCGCCAAACTCGAAGACCAGCTTGACGAAATTGCCAACGGCAAACGCCAATGGATCCCCGTAATGGACAAATTCTGGAAGCCGTTCATCAAGCAAGTAGAAGAAAAAGAGGGCATCGAACGCGCCAAATTTACCACGCAGGAACTCGACGAAACCTGTCCGAAATGCGGCGAACACAAACTGCAAATCAAATTCGGCAAAATGGGTCGTTTCGTCGCGTGTGCCGGTTATCCCGAGTGCAGCTACACGCGCAA
>CAUSHT010000088.1:0-6169 GCA_963531275.1 uncultured Neisseria sp. | reverse complement strand
CGCCAGCGGCGGTCGTAAGTCGCCGTGCCTTCTTTTTCGGCTTTCTCGCGCATGGCTTCCAGCTCTTCTTTGCTGCAATAGCAGTAGTAGGCATGGCCTTTTTCTAAAAGTTCGGCAATGACTTCTTTGTAGCGGTCGAAACGGCGGGTTTGGTAAACGACGTTGTCTGCGTTGTCGTAGTTCAGGCCGACCCATTTCATGCCGTCGAGGATGATGTTGACGGATTCGGCAGTAGAGCGCGCCAAGTCGGTGTCTTCGATACGCAATAAGAATTCGCCTTTATGATGGCGGGCAAACGCCCATGAGAACAGGGCGGTGCGTACGCCGCCGATGTGCAGGTAGCCGGTTGGGCTGGGGGCGAAACGGGTTTTGACGGTCATGATGGCTCCAAAATCTTTGAAAACAGTTATTTTACTTTTTCGGCGAGGTTTAAACAATGTAAGGCCGTCTGAAAATAATGTCGGCGCAGAAGGACCGTCTGGGAACTTTTCTCCTGAAAACAAATCAAATATAATGATAATTATTTCTTTTAAAGGATCCGCTCATGAACAAACGCGCTTTATTTGCCGCCCTCGCCCTCCTGCCCCTTTTTGCCCAAGCCGAAATCAAAACTATCAAAGATGTATTGGGACGCGAAGTCAAAGTCGATGTCCCTGTCAAACGCGCGGTTTTGGCGTTTTACTATCCCGACTATATCGCGGTAACGGGCGCGGACAAATTTAAAAACGTCATCGGCATTTCGCGTGAGTTTTGGGAGAAATTCAATCCCGGCAGCTGGGCGATGTTCAAACAGAAGCTGCCTACGCTGCAAAACATTGCGGACATCGGCAACATCAACACCGGCACGTTTTCACTGGAGAAAACGCTCGCGCTCAAGCCGGACGTATTGATTCTGGCCGACTGGCAGTATAAGGCCATCGCCACCCATCTGCCGCGCATTAAAGCGGCAGGCATACCCGTCGTCGTGGTCGATTTCAACGCCGAAACCGTCGCGCGGCACACGCGCAGTGCGGAAATTTTCGGCGAACTCAACGGTACGCAGGCGCGCGCCCAAAAAATTGCCGCCGAATACGCCCGAGGCATTGCCGACATCCAAAAACGCGTCGCACGCGCCAAGCAGTCCAAACCGAAAATCTATATCGAGTTCGGCGACAAAGGCCCGTCCGAATATAGCTACACCTTCGGCAAAGATATGTGGGGCGCGATTGCCGACACAGCAGGCGGCAACAATATCGCCGCGCCTTACGTTAAAAACTGGGGACCGATAAACCCTGAAAAATTCCTGACGGCCAAACCCGACGTCATCGTCATTTCGGGGACGGAAAACGGCCATAAAGACAAGCCTGACATTATGGCGATGGGCATAGGCATCAGCCAGGCCGATGCGCAACGCCGACTGGCCGGATTTGTCAAACGCAAAGGCTGGGCAGACATTCCTGCCGTCAAAAACAAACGCGTTTACGGCATCTACCACACCGCCTCCCGCTCGCTCGCCGATTTGGCCAGCGCACAATTTATCGCCAAAACCCTGTATCCGCAGCAGTTTGCCGACATAGACCCAAACAAGACCTATCTGGACTTCTACCGCAAATACCTGCCCGTCGTGCCGGACGGTACGTTTTACATCCGATTGAAATAGCGGCTGCAAAAATCATAGGCTCAGGCCGTCTGAAGATTCAGACGGCCTTTTGTATGGCTTGCCCAAGGCTCAACTGCTTATCCAATTCCAAACCGCATCGCTCCATTTGCCGATACGGTAGAGAAACAAAGAATAGCTCTCCTGCATCAGGAACTTGGCTTTCTTGTTGCGCTCATCAAAGCGCGTGGTCGGGGTGGCGGAGAACTGCGCGTCCGACAAGCCCAAATCGGCGGCCATTTCTTCGGCGCGCGCCAAATGATATGGGTCGCTGACAACGATAATGCTGCCGACTCCGTTGGCGTGCATGATGGGGACGATATTGCGCAGGTTTTCGTAAGTGTTGCGCGAAGTGTTTTCAAACAGGATATTGTGCGCCGGTATGCCCTGCTTGAGCGCGTATCGGCGCCCCACTTCGGCTTCGGTCATGAATCCTTTTTTGGGCGTGCCGCCGGTGAAAATGATTTTGCCGACCCGATGGCTTTGGTAAAGCGTGATGGCGTGGTTGATGCGCTCACGGAATACCGGCGACGGGCGTTTGTCCCACGCCGCTGCACCCAACACCACCGCCGCATCGGCATGAGCGTCCTTCGGCAAGGTGTGCGAACCTATCCGGTAAATCTGCCATGTACCGCTCAAAAAAATACCGCACACCAGCAAAACGCTCAAAGCAAGGCCGCGAAACAGATAATATCGCAGGCCATTGCGGCTTTTAAGCAGGGAAATCATCTTCAGACGGCCTTATCCAACCCCGTCAGCCGAGTAGGGCGGCAATGTTTTCCAACGGACGGCCGATGGCTGCGCGCGTAGGCGTTACCAAAACGGGACGCTCGAGCAGGGCAGGGTGTTCGGCGATTGCCTGAAGCAGGGCGGCATTGTCCAAATCGGGGTTGTCCAAACCCAATTCCTTGTACAAATCGTCTTTCGTGCGCATCATGCCGCGCACCGATTCGATACCGAGTTTGGCAAACATATCCTGCAAAGTCGCCAAATCGGGCGCGGTATCCAGATATTTGACCACGTCGGCGGCAACGCCTTTTTCTTCGAGCAAAGCCAGCGCGGCACGCGATTTGCTGCAACGCGGGTTGTGATAAAGTGTGAATTCAGACGGCATGAAAGTCTCCGTATTATTGCAAAATCATTCAATGATGGCGGTTATTATCGTCTGCAACTGATTTTTACTCAAACTTTTTACCTGATATCTTGATACGAATCGGTAGGCATACCCACCAAACCGTTTTACAATAAACACAATTTCGATTGGCAACCTCAAGGATACAACCATGAAAGCCTTAACCGCCCTTCTCTTGTCCGCCGCCGTTTTTACCGCTGTGCCGGCCTTTGCCGCCGATGAAACGGCAGGTTGGCAGAACAACAAACCGCAAAGCCTGGAATCGCTCAAAGCCCCCGTGCGCGTGGTCAACCTTTGGGCAACCTGGTGCGGCCCCTGCCGTAAAGAAATGCCTGCCATGTCCGCATGGTACAAAGCGCAGAAAAAAGGCAGCGTCGATATGGTCGGCATCGCACTGGATACGACCGACAACATCGGCAAATTCCTGAAACAAACGCCGGTCAGCTATCCGATTTGGCGTTACACCGGCGCCAACAGCCGCAACTTCATGAAAGCCCACGGCAACAACGTCGGCGTATTGCCTTTCACTGTCGTCGAAGCGCCGAAATGCGGCTACAAACAAACCATCACCGGCGAAGTCAACGAAAAAAGCCTGACCGCCGCCGTGAATTTGGCCAAAACCAAATGTAAATAAAACAGCGGATAGGGTGCTTAACCTATGCTGATACCGAGGCCGTCTGAAACCCAATCGTTCAGACGGCCTTTTTTCAAACCATGTTGTTTTGTGTTGCAAACCGGCAGTGTATCCGCCGGCAGAACCGGGGTTTCACTATCAAAAAGCAGCCGAAATATTTATAATCTGTGAATATCCCCATTTTTTCAGACGGCATGTTGCCCTATCGATGACACCGGCCGTCTGAATCCCTATTTTCAGGAAAACCCATGATCCGTTTCGAACAAGTTTCCAAAACCTATCCCGGCGGTTTCGAAGCCCTGAAAAATGTCAGTTTCCAGATTAACAAAGGTGAGATGATTTTTATCGCCGGCCATTCGGGCTCGGGCAAATCCACCATTTTGAAGCTGATTTCAGGCATTACCAAGCCTACCAAAGGCAAGGTTTGGTTCAACAATCAAGACCTCGGCACCTTGAGCGACAATCAGATCGGCTTTATGCGCCAACATATCGGCATTGTCTTCCAAGACCACAAAATCCTCTACGACCGCAATGTCTTGCAAAACGTTATCCTGCCTTTGCGGATTAGCGGCTACCAGCCGCGCAAAGCGGAAGAGCGCGCGCGTATTGCGATTGAAAAAGTCGGCTTGAAAGGCCGCGAAAACGATATGCCCATCACCTTGTCCGGTGGCGAACAACAACGTTTGTGCATCGCGCGCGCAGTGGTTCACCAACCCAGCCTGCTGATTGCCGACGAACCGTCCGCCAGCCTCGACCGCGCCTATGCGCTGGATATTATGGAATTGTTCAAAACCTTCCATGAAGCAGGCACGACCGTGATTGTTGCGGCGCACGATGAAACGCTGATGGCGGATTACGGCCACCGCGTCTTGCGCCTGCAGAAAGGACGCCTCGCATGAGCATGATTCATTACATCTCGTTACACGTCGAATCGGCGCGCGCCGCGCTCAAAGAGCTTCTGCGCCAACCCATCGGCACGCTGCTGACCCTGCTGATGCTTGCCGTTGCCATGACCTTGCCGCTGTTTATGTATTTGGGCATCCAAAGCGGTCAAAGCGTATTGGGCAAACTTAACGAGTCGCCGCAGATTACGGTTTATATGGACACTGATGCAGCAAGTTCTGATGCCGATACGGTAAAAAACCTGCTCCAACGTGACAGCCGTATCGATAAAGTCCGCTTTATCAGCAAGCAGGAAGGTTTGGAAGAATTGCAGACCAATCTCGACCAAAACCTCGTTTCCATGCTCGATGGCAACCCGTTGCCCGACGTCTTTATCGTTACGCCCAACCCTGCCACTTCTCCGGATCAAATGCAGGCCATCTATAAAGACATTACCAAACTGCCGCGCGTCGAATCGGCAACCATGGATACCGAATGGGTACAAACTCTTTATCGTATTAACGAATTTATCCGCAAGATTTTGTGGTTCCTCTCGCTAACTTTGGGCATGGCCTTTGTCTTGGTGGCACACAACACCATCCGCCTGCAAATCCTCAGCCGTAAGGAAGAGTTGGAAATCACCAAGCTGTTGGGTGCGCCCGCTTCCTTCATCCGCCGCCCTTTCCTTTATCAGGCAATGTGGCAGAGTATTTTCTCAGCCGCCGTCAGCTTGGGCTTGTCGGCTTGGCTGCTGGCCGAAGTACGGCCGCTGGTGGACGCGATTTTCAAACCCTACGGTCTGAACATCGGCTGGCGTTTCTTCACATTTAGCGAAGTGTCGCTGGTATTCGGCTTCGTCATCGCGCTGGGCGTATTTGGCGCATGGCTGGCCACCACGCAACACCTCTTAGGCTTCAAAGCCAAAAAATAAGCCTTGACAAACAGGCCGTCTGAACCATTCAGACGGCCTGAAATCTTATCCTTTCGCAACTTAAACAAACCTTGTGAAAATTTAATACTGCCAAATCTAACAGCAAGGGCATAATCCCTTATAATTGATGGTTTATTATCCATCTCATTTCATTTGTGCGGCATAAACCGTGCAGACAAATAACGAAAGACATCCTGTGGACAAACTCAAAATCTCTGCCAACGGCCCCCTCAACGGCGAAATCATCGTATCCGGCGCAAAAAACGCCGCCCTGCCGCTGATGTGTGCCGGCCTGCTGACTTCCGGCACTTTACGCTTGAAAAACGTACCTATGCTCGCCGACGTCAAAACCACCCAAAAACTGCTGCAAGGCATGGGCGCACGCGTTTTGACCGACAACATCTCCGAATTTGAAATCAATGGCGGCACTGTCAACAACACCTGCGCACCTTACGAGCTGGTAAAAACCATGCGCGCATCCATCTTGGTTTTGGGCCCGACCCTCGCCCGCTTCGGAGAAGCCCAAGTCAGCCTGCCCGGCGGCTGCGCCATCGGTTCGCGCCCGGTTGACCAACACCTCAAAGGCCTCGAAATCATGGGGGCGGAAATCACCATCGAACACGGCTACGTCAAAGCCAAAGGCCGTCTGAAAGGCACGCGTGTTACCATGGATGTCGTGACCGTAGGCGGTACTGAAAACCTGCTGATGGCGGCCACGCTCGCCGAAGGCACCACCATCCTCGAAAACTGCGCCATCGAGCCCGAAGTCGTCGATTTGGCCGAATGCCTCGTCAAAATGGGCGCGAAAATCAGCGGCATCGGTACAGCAACCATGACCATCGAAGGCGTAAAAGAGCTGCACGGCTGTGAACACAGCGTCGTTCCCGACCGTATCGAAGCCGGTACCTTCCTCTGCGCCGTCGCCATGACCGGCGGCAAAGTCGTCCTGCGCAA
>CAUSHT010000087.1:0-6272 GCA_963531275.1 uncultured Neisseria sp. | reverse complement strand
CGTGATGAACTTGGTCGCACCCTCGCCATCACGGACAATCGCCTGCGCCAATTCCAAAGCCAGCGAACCAAGCAAGGCCTTGAGCTGCGCATAGCGCGGATCGGCGGTATTGTCGATTTCGCTCTGACCGCAACGGCCTGTCGCCATAATCACAAAACTGTCGTTGGTACTGGTATCGCCGTCCACGGTAATCGTATTGAAACTCTCATCTGCAATTTCTTGGGTCATCAGCTGCAAAATCGGTTGGGACACTTTGGCATCGGTGGCGATAAACGACAACATGGTCGCCATATTCGGATGAATCATGCCCGAGCCTTTGGCGATACCGGTGGCGCGGACTGTGTGTTTTTCACCGACCAAGCCTGTGCGTGAAGCGGCTTTCGGTACAGTATCCGTCGTCATGATGGCACGGGCCGCGTCCGACCAAAATGCAGGACGCACTTGCGGCAAAGCGGCCACGATTTTATCCACAGGCAAGGGTTCTAAAATCACGCCGGTCGAAAACGGCATGATTTGATTGGATTGGCAGCCGACCTGTTCCGCCGCCGCCGCGCACACTTTAATCGCGTCCAGACGGCCTTGTGCGCCGGTACCCGCATTGGCATTGCCCGTATTGATGACTAAGGCACACACGCCGTCTTGGTCAAACAGATGCGACTTGGCGATATGCACCGGCGCGGCGCAGAAACGGTTTTGCGTAAACACCGCGCCCACCGTATGACCGCCGCCCAACACCATCAGCGTCAAATCGTCGCGGTCTTGCTGCTTGATGCCGGCACGACCTGTAAACAGACGGATGCCGTCGATTTCCAACAATTCGTCTGCACGTTTTTCAGTCAAATTTACAGCCATATCATTTTCTCCTGTTTACACTATTTTCAGACGGCCTAAACGCTATACGCCCAATAAGGGAATCAAGATAGGCACCAATATCGCCGTCAACACGCCGTTGAGCGTCAAGCCCAAGCCGGCATATGCGGCCATACGGCGGCCGTATTCCAAAGACGCCGCAATACCCATCGCATGTGAGGCCGTCCCCAAAGACATTCCCACTGAAGAAGGCATATACAACGCCCCTTTCAACACTTTATATCCGGCCATCTGTCCAAAAAGTCCGGCAATAATCACCGTTGCCGCCGTAATCGCCGGAATACCGCCGATAGACGCCGTGATTTCAATCGCAATCGGGTTGGTCACAGATTTGGAAGCCAGCGACAAAATCACTTCGCGCGAAGCGCCCAGCCATTTGGCAAAATACACACCCGTAACAATGCCTGTCACGCTGCCCGCCAACTGCGACAACACCACCGGAAACCACTGGCTGCGGATACGGTCCCAATTTCGATAAAGCGGCACGGCCAGCAACACGACTGCCGGTTTCAACCAAAAATCAATAAAGTGCGAAGCAGAATGGTATAGCTCGTAATCGATGGCAAATACCTTCAAATAACCCATCAACACCAGCGTACTGATCAATACCGGATTACACAGCACATTCCCCGTGCGCGCCCGAATCTGCACCGCCAAAGCATACACGGCCAAAGTCAGGAACAGCATGACCGAGGGCATGCGCAACAACCCGTCTATATTCATCACATCCGCCTCCTGACCCACTCATGCACTTTGCCGGTCACCAACAATACGCAGATCGTACTGCCGATTGTGGCCGTCAAAATTGAAAACCAGTCGTTTGCAATCACATCCAAATAGCTGATGACGGCCACGCAAGGCGGCACCAAAAACAAAGTCAGGTTGGCCATCAAAATGTCTGCCAGCTCTCCCACCCAAGACAATTTGATCCAGCCGGCCTGAAGCGCGGCAAACAGCAAAGCCATGCCGACAATACTGCCCGGCAGCTTCAACCCCAAAACCCAAACGGTTGCCTCGCCCAAAGCCAGGCAACCCAATACCACCAATAAGGCACGAATAATATTCATTAAGCCGGTTTCTCCTTATCCTTTTTCAGACGGCCTTAAAAAATTTATTAATCATTGAATCATATCGTGCCACAGGCCGTCTGAAAAGGGAAGAAACGCCTTCCTTCAAGTTTAATGAAAGATAAGTATGATTACTCTAGCGGATTGGCTTAGGAGCATTGAAACCTTTGCCCTGCTTTTGTCTTTAACGGCTGCCGCAAACCGGACATTCGGGATTGCGTCTCACCCCGTATTGCCGCCATTGTCCGCTCAATGCGTTGTAGGTGGAAAGTTTGCCGTGCGACGGCGTACCGATACCGATCAGCACTTTGAGCGCTTCGGCGGCTTGGGTCGTTCCGATAACGCCGACCAAGGGCGAAAAAACGCCGAACAATGCACAAGCGCCGTCGTCGGCTTGTTCGCCGTCAAACAGGCAGGCATAACAAGGCGTATCGGGAAGGTCGGGCCGGTACACGGCGATTTGTCCGTCAAAGCGGACGGCCGCGGCGGAAACCAAAGGCGTGCGCGTGGCAACGGCGGCGCGGTTGACCGCCTGGCGCGTGGGATAGTTGTCGGAACAATCAAGGATGATGTCGGCGGCGTTTGCCAATTCGACCAGCCTGACCTCATCGAGAAATTCGGCTATGGCGGTAATGTGTGTTTGGCTGTTGATTTGTTTCAGACGGCCTTGCATGACCAAAGCTTTGTTTTTGCCGATGTCGGCTTCGGTAAACGTGATTTGGCGTTGAAGGTTGGTCTCGTCGACGGTATCGGCATCGGCAATCGTCAGGCGGCCGATACCGGCGGCGGCAAGATACGGCAAGGCCGCCGCGCCCAGTCCGCCGCAACCGACAACGAGCGCATGGGCGGCCAAGAGTTTTTCTTGGCCTTCGATACCGATTTCATCCAACAGGATATGGCGGCTGAACCGCAAAAGTTGTTGATCGTTCATCATAACAATAAGGCCGTCTGGAACCGAATATTCAGACGGCCTGAGTGGTTTAGAAATTAATATTTTCGTAGGCGTTGTCAAACAGGAAAGGACGGCCTTCGCTGCTGGTTTCGGATTCGAGGCGGATGCCGCTGAGCATCATATTGCGGTCAACGTCTTTCATCATGTCGTAAACGCTCAAGAGTGCCAGATTGAGGCCGGTCAGGGCTTCGGTGGCAATGCTGCCGTTGCTGTGCGCTTGGACGGTCAATGTGGCTTTCAGGCAGGCCAGCTCGACGTTAATATCGAAATCAACCTGCACGCCGATGATGCGGCCGGGCAGGTGCAGCGGAATCAGGTTGCCGCTTTGTTTGATGTTTTGAATGGCGGCAACGCGGGCGATGGTCAGAATGCTTGCCTTTTCGGTTGCATTCTCTATCAACACCCGTATCGCCTGCTGGCTCATGTTGATGGTGCCGACGGCGACGGCGGTGTGTTGCTCAGGAAAATCGGGCTGGTTGGGGAATTCGATCATGGGGTTCTCGCCTCTGTTTTGACAGTCAATATTTTACGGCATTTTACAGACACCGGCCACGCGGCGGATACGGACGGCCGTTTTCCGGTTTGAAATGTATCGGACGGCAGCATTGGCAGTTTACAAAAATTTGCTATACAATGGATTCAGGACAAACCCAAATTAACATTTAAATAAGAGAAAAATCATGCAACTGCATATCTTAAACAATCCCAAAGATGCCGCTCTGGCAGCGGATGCGGAATTTTTAAAACAGTCTCTTTTCAATCTGCTGCATGAGGAAGCGTCGCCTTTGGTGGTCGAAACCGTTAAGTTATTATCGACTTCAGACGACAGCGCTGCCTTGATTGAGAAGGTGTTGCCGCAATTGGACGAACAACAAACCCACGATTTAACCTTGGCCTGCGGCCTGTTCGCACAGATTTTGAACATCGCCGAAGACGTGCACCACGAACGCCGCCGCCAAATCCACGAAGAGGCAGGACACAACAGCGCCGAAGGCAGCCTGACGGAAACCGTGCGCAAGCTCAAAGCCGGAAAAGTCAACGGCAAAGCGGTGCAACAACAACTGGACAACACTGTCGTTACCGCCGTTTTGACCGCGCACCCGACCGAAGTGCAACGCCAAACCGTCTTGAGCTTCAACCGCCGTATCCGCGCGCTGCTGCCGCAACGCGAACGCTGCACCAATCCCGAAGCTCTGGCTCAGTTGCGCCGCGAAATCGACACAGTCCTTTTGGGCTTGTGGCAGACCAGCGAAACGCGCCACCACAAACTTAGCGTCAACGACGAGATCAACAACGGTGTATCCATCTTCCCAATGAGCTTCTTTGAAGCCCTGCCCAAGCTCTACCGTACAATGGAACGCGATTTTCAGACGGCCTATCCCGGCGTCCGCGTTCCGAATATCCTCAAAATCGGCGGCTGGATCGGCGGCGACCGCGACGGCAATCCGTTCGTTTCTGCCGAAACCTTGCGTTTTGCGTTCAGACGGCATGCCGACGCAGTGTTCCGTTTCTATCGCGGCGAACTCGACAAACTCTACCGCGAATTGCCGCTCTCCATCCGCCGCGTCAAAGTCAACGACGACGTGATGGCACTGGCAGCCCTCTCGCCTGACGAAGAAATCGCCCGCACCGAAGAACCCTACCGCCGCGCTATCGCCTACATCATGGCACGCGCCATGGGCAAAGCACGCTCACTCGGTTTGGGCATGGGCTGCAAATTCGGCTTCCTCGAGCCTTATGCTACAGTCGAAGAATTCCTCAACGACCTGAAAAAACTGCAACGCTCGCTCCACGAAAACGGCAGCCAACTGCTGGCAGAAGGCCGTCTGGCCGACATTATCCGCAGCGTATCCGTGTTCGGCTTCCACATGATGCCACTCGACCTGCGCCAACACGCAGGCAAACACGCCGATGTGGTTGCCGAGCTTTTCCAACACGCAGGCTTGGAAGACTACAACAGCCTGAACGAAGAGCAAAAACAAACCGCCCTGTTGCGCGAATTGAGCCATCAACGTCCGCTGTACAGCCCGTTCATCACATACAGCGACCATACCCGCCACGAACTGGCGATTTTCAACGAAGCGCGCAAAATCAAAGACGAATTCGGTGAAGATGCTGTTACACAAAGCATTATTTCCAACTGCGAACAACCCAGCGACCTGCTCGCCTTGGCATTGCTGCTGAAAGAAAGCGGCCTGCTGGTGGTAGAAAACGGCAAACCGCACAGCCGCATCAACATCGTGCCTCTGTTTGAAACCATCGAAGCGCTCGAAAACGCCTGTCCGGTCATGGAAACCATGTTCCGCCTCGACTGGTATGATGCCCTGCTCGAAAGCCGCGGCAATATCCAAGAAATCATGCTGGGCTACTCCGATTCCAACAAAGACGGCGGCTACGTTACCAGCTCATGGTGTCTGTATCAGGCAGAGTTGGGCTTGGTCGAACTCTTCAAAAAATACGATGTCCGCATGCGCCTGTTCCACGGCCGCGGCGGCAGCGTAGGTCGCGGCGGCGGCCCATCTTACCAAGCTATTTTGGCGCAACCTGCAGGCAGCGTTGCCGGACAAATCCGCATTACCGAGCAAGGCGAAGTCATTACCGCCAAATACGCCGACCCGGGCAATGCCCAACGCAACTTGGAAACCTTGGTTGCCGCGACGTTGGAAGCCAGCATCCTGCCGGACAAAAAAGACCCTGATGCTAAACTGATGCAGGATTTGTCGGATGTATCGTTCAAATACTACCGCGAACTGATTACCCACCCCGACTTCATTGACTACTTCCTGCAAACCAGCCCGATTCAGGAAATCGCCACCCTCAACCTCGGCAGCCGTCCTGCCAGCCGCAAAACCTTGGCACGGATTCAGGACTTGCGCGCGATTCCGTGGGTATTTTCATGGATGCAAAACCGCCTCATGCTGCCGGCTTGGTACGGTTTCGGCAGCGCAGTGGAAACCTTGTGCGAAGGCAAACCCGACACACTGGCCGCGCTGCGCGAACACGCCCAAAGCAACCCGTTCTTCCAAGCCATGCTCTCCAATATGGAGCAAGTGATGGCGAAAACCGACATCACCTTAGCGGAAAACTATGCCGGCTTGAGCGAATCGCCCGATAAAGCAAAAGTCATCTTCGGCATGATCAAGGAAGAATACCAACGCAGCCGCAAAGCACTGCTCGACTTGCTGCAAACCGAAGAGCTCCTGCGCGACAACCGCAGCCTCGCCCGTTCGCTTGCCTTGAGGATTCCATATTTGAACGCCCTCAACGGCCTGCAAGTCGCCATGCTCAAACGCCTGCGCAAAGATCCCGACAATCCGCACGCCCTGCTGATGGTTCACCTGACCATCAACGGCGTGGCGCAAGGTTTGCGTAATACCGGTTAA
>CAUSHT010000086.1:0-6336 GCA_963531275.1 uncultured Neisseria sp. | reverse complement strand
TACAAGGAAATACGCTGATTATGTCACATAAACTTGCTCCTCTTGGCCGTACCCACATTCGTCACGGCTCATCCACACCTGAAGCAAATTCCAAATCATCTTCTCCTCTAAAAGAATGGATACACACCCACAATTTGGGGGATATGCCGTCGGTTTCTCCTGAGCTTAAGCAATTAAGCGGTAAAAATACGGTAACGAGAGAAGTAGTGCATGTGGCGGAGGCAGCAAGATTTGACAGTTCTTCATCATCTTCAGACGGCCTTGTGACCAAAATGCATGTTGCACGGGCCAACGTTGCTTCTGTAAGCAGCGTTTCCAGTAAACATACCATTGCGCCTAAAGTGGCGAGCAAACACGTTGTTTCAAAAGAACCGGTTAATCAATCGATGGAAAAAGTCCTGGCTGAAAGGCAAAAAGTTTACGAAGAAGCCAAAGCAAAAAAAATAGCCGAGGCTGCCGCCGCCAAAGCAAAGGCGGTCGAGCGCGCAAAAGAAGCGCATAAAGCGGCAGTCGAAAAAGCGGCTGCAGAGCGTAAAGCCAAACTCGAAGCCGCACGCAAAGAAAAAGAGGCGGAAGACAGAGTTGCCGAAGAAAAAGAAACCGTTGAGATTGTCCATAAAAAGAATCTGAAGGATTCAGACGGCCATGACAAAATAGCGGGCGTTTCTTCCGGTAAAAAAGCAATCAATAGCCACGACGGCCACCTCAGTTCAGGCAAAGCAAACAAAATTGACGACCATGCCGAAGGCAGGGAAGGTCTATCCGGAAAATACCGCGTGTATGAATCCAAAGAGTATGGCAATTACGTTCGCGTGAATGATTTTGGTGCCGATGCGCAGGGTAAAAAAGACAGCCTTCAGGCATTTAAAGCAGCTTTAGAGGCGGCGCATAAAGAAAAAGCCATGGTCTTCTTGGATGGTACTTACTATATTTCCAATCAGATTGTGATGGATAAAACCGTCTCCGGCGCGCGCGGCTTGTTTGGTTCGGGCATGGGCAAAACCAAAGTAACGTTTGATAAAGCACAAACAGGCGAATTCAATCCGGACACCAACCATGACGATATCCGAGAATTTGCCGGTATCTTGATCGATGGGCAAAACAATAAAACCATTGCCGATTTGTCGGTTCAATATACCAACCCTGATTTTTACCGTAAAGGCTTAAGCTATTTTGGCAAGGTAAACGGCATTTTGGTGAACGATGCGGACAATACTTTAATCAGCAAAGTAGAGGTTTCCGGTGCTAATCGCGCTGGTGTGATGTTTACGTCGACTGCTTCTTTGGAGACGGAAAAAGGTCAAAAGCTGACCTTTAAAGCGCGCGTACAAAGCGGCGAAATTGATGAAAAATACGAAGCGCTGCCTTTGGGTGAAAACAACCGTATTGTCGATTCGTATCTGCACCACAACCGCGTTGCCGGTGCGCTGATCGGTTTCCAACAAAACTTTATCGGCGAGGGCAACCGTTTGGATTGGAACGGCCACGAAGCGGATGGCGGAACAGGGTACGGTATGGCCGTGGCTGCCGGTAGCTACAATTACGGCATCACATACCGTAAAAACACGACCGACCACAACTACCGCAAGGGTTTAGATGTGCATGATGGTACAGGCATTGTCATTGAAAACAATGTGTTAACGGGTGACCGGCTATATGGTATTGTTGCCTACAACCGCCAGTTTTCTATGGATAAAGTCAAAATTACCGGCAATACCATTATTCAAGATCCGAGCTTCCGTTTGAATGTTGATGATGACTTGGGCAAGTACTACCACATGTATTCAGGTATTCAGGTGCAAACCAATACCCAATACAGAGATTTGCACTCGGCTGACAAAGGCTATTTTGATATCAGCGATAATGTCATTAAAAATCTGACGGTTTATCAAAATAATATTCAGACCTACGCGATTGAGTTCCGTAACCATGAAAGCAAAATGGATTACACGCTCAATATGGCAAACAACAAGATCAGTGGTGAATCCACCAAATATCTGATTGCCGTCATCAACGATACCTACGACCGTGTTTTATCTAAAAACGGCATGGGCAGCGGTACCATTACCATCAGCGGCAATGATGCCGATATCGGCAAGATTATGAAAGGCGCAGTACCGGTTTATGTGGAAGAACACCATGGCAATGTCGCTATGCATGGTGCGGTGACAATTCACAACAACAAAATTTCCGTGCGTGAAGCATCTGACGGCTATGTCGAATTTGCTTATTTGAAAAGCAATGCCAAAGAGTACAACATCACCAATAACACATTGAAACTTGGTGGTGCCCTGGATGATGCTTTGGTAGACGTACACAGTACCAACCCTAAGGGCAAGGCATCTTTAAATGTGGCCAACAACAAAATCCTGACGGACATTAAAGGTGAACTATATGATTCATGGCTGCGCTTTGAGAATGACATCAACACGTATTCTGAAGGCAATAGCCATAACGGCGCGGCACTGAAAAAAGTGAATACGACCGGCAGTAAAGTGGCATTGAGTGATGTTCTGTCGGAAGCCAACCATATTGTCGAAACGACTAAAGAGACTGTGTATCACCATACTCAGAACGTGTATACATCAGGAGTGGAAGAACATCATACAACGACAGGGATTTTGTAAGCTGTTGAAGTCGTAATCTTTATGTTTTAAATATCGATAAATAAAAAAAAAGGCCGTCTGAAAATTTTCAGACGGCCTTTTATCTAACTCACATTATTTAGCCAGTTCGGCACGCAATTTGTGGGTTACGTTCATCATCACTTGGAGTTGTTCCAGAGTTTCTTTCCAGCCACGTGTTTTCAGGCCGCAGTCCGGGTTAACCCACAGACGTTCAACCGGTACAACCTCGATGGCTTTGCGCAACAGATGCTCAACTTCAGCTTCAGTCGGTACGCGTGGGCTGTGGATGTCGTAAACGCCTGGGCCGATGTCGTTCGGGTATTTGAATTCGCCGAACGCGGTCAAGAGTTCCATGTCGGAACGTGAAGTTTCGATGGTGATGACGTCAGCGTCCATAGCAGCGATGGCAGGCAGGATGTCGTTGAACTCGGAGTAACACATATGAGTGTGGATTTGAGTGCTGTCTTCGCAACCGGTAGAGGACAGGCGGAAGGATTCGCCGGCCCAGTTCAGGTAAGCATCCCAATCGGCACGTTTCAAAGGCAGACCTTCGCGGATGGCAGGTTCGTCAATTTGGATGACTTTGATGCCGGCTTTTTCCAGATCCAATACTTCGTCGTTCAGAGCCAGTGCAATTTGTTTGCACACGGTAGAACGTGGGATGTCGTTGCGGACGAAAGACCATTGCAGAATGGTTACAGGGCCGGTCAACATACCTTTCATCGGACGTTTGGTCAGGCTTTGTGCGTAAGTAGACCAAGCCACGGTCATGGCTTCAGGACGGCTTACGTCACCGAAGATGATAGGTGGTTTAACGCAGCGTGAGCCGTAGCTTTGTACCCAGCCGTATTGAGTGAATGCAAAACCGCTCAACAATTCGCCGAAGTATTCAACCATGTCGTTACGCTCGGCTTCGCCGTGTACCAGTACGTCCAAGTCCAGTTTTTCTTGCTCTTCAACCACCAAGGCGATTTCTTTTTTCATCGCGGCTTCGTAATCGGCGGCAGACAGTTCGCCTTTTTTGAAGGCTGCGCGTGCGTGGCGGATTTCAGTAGTTTGCGGGAAAGAACCGATGTTGGTAGTCGGCAGCAGAGGCAGGTTCAACCATGCTTGTTGCGCTTTGATACGGTCGGCAAATGGAGATTTACGTTGGTCTGCGTTGGCAGGCAAATCGGCCAGGCGTTTGGCAACGTCTGCACGGTGGATTTCGCTGCTGTTGGCACGGGAGTCGGCGGCAGCTTGGCTGGCGGCCAGTTCTTCGGCAACAGAGTCACGACCTTCGTTCAATGCAGCTTTCAGAACGCGCAATTCTTGGGTTTTTTGCAGGGTGAATGCCAACCAAGAGTACAGGTCAGGTTTGTTGGCTTTCAGTTTTTCTTCAACTGACAAGTCAAATGGAGTGTGCAGCAGAGAGCAAGAGCTGGAAATCCACAAACGGTCGCCCAGTTTGGCTTGCAGAGGCTCGACAGTTTCCAAAACTTTGTTCAGGTTGGCGCGCCAAATGTTGCGGCCGTCGATAACGCCGGCAGACAGAACTTTGTCGTAGTCGGCAAATGCGTCCAGTTGCTCAGGAGCGCGTACCAAGTCGATGTGCAGGCCGTCAACAGGCAGGGATTTCAGCAAAGCAGCGTGTTCGGCAACGGAACCGAAGTAAGTGCTCAACAGGATTTTGGCGTTTACTTTGCTCAAAGTGGCGTAAACGTCTTTGTAGGCTTCTACCCATTCTTTTGGCAGGTCGACAGCCAAAGCTGGCTCGTCGATTTGAATCCATTCGGCACCGGCTTCAACCAAAGCGTTCAGGATTTCAACGTAAACAGGCAACAGTTTAGGCAACAGGCTCAGACGGTCGAATTCGACAGTGCCTTTTTCTTTACCTACCCACAGGAAAGTCAATGGGCCGACGATGGTCGGTTTGGCTTTCAGGCCCAAAGCTTGGGCTTCTTGCAGTTGTTGAACGTAGTGTTTGGCGTTGGCTTTGAATTCGGTATCGGCGTGGAATTCAGGCACCAAGTAGTGGTAGTTGGTGTCGAACCATTTGGTCATTTCGATAGCGAATTGGTCTTTGTTACCACGGGCCAGTTGGAAGAATTGTTCCAAAGACAGGTTTTGGCTGTCGAAGCCGAAGCGGGCAGGGATGGCACCGGTGGCAACTTGCAGGTCGAGGATGTGATCGTAGAAAGTGAAATCGCCTACGGCAACGTAATCAGCGTTGGCAGCGGCTTGGTGTTTCCAGTTTTTCTCGCGCAAGTCTTTAGCAACAGCCAGCAATTCTTGCTCGCTGATTTCTTTGCGCCAGTATTTTTCTTGTGCGAATTTCAATTCGCGGAAGGCACCGACGCGCGGGAAGCCTGAAAAATGCAATGTTGTCATGTTAACTCTCCTAGTTGGAATTTTGAATCAGGCCGGTATGGCCTGAATGTTCGATATTGTAAATCAGAATGGGGAGGCCGTCTGTTTTATTAACGCGGACGCACGCCCAAAATATGGCAGATGGCGTAAGTCAGTTCGCTGCGATTGAGGGTGTAGAAGTGGAAGTCTTTGACACCTTCGCGCGAGAGGACTTTGACCATGTCGATGGCGATGCTGGCGGCAACAAGGTTGCGCGTGCCTTGGTCGTCATCCAAACCTTCGTACATTTTAGACAGCCAGCTTGGGATTTTGACGTTGGTCACTTGAGCCATTTTGGTCAATTGTTTGAAATTGGTTACGGGCAGGATGCCGGGAACAATTTCAACGTCAATGCCCATCATCACGCAACGGTCACGGAAGCGCAGATAGCTTTCCACGTCGAAGAAAAATTGGGTAATAACGTTGTTTGCACCCGCATCGATTTTGCGTTTCAGATTGATTAAGTCGGCTTGTGCGGATTTGGCTTCCGGGTGCACCTCTGGATAGGCCGCTACGGAAATATCAAAGTCGGCCACGGAGCGCAACAGTTTGACCAAATCTTCGGCATAGAAAGGTTTTTTCTCGTAGCCAGGCGGCTCGTCGCCACGCAGGGCGACAATGCGGCGGATACCGCTGTCCCAATAGTCTTTGGCAATTTGACGCAACTCGTCAGGGCTGGCATCGATACCGGTCAAGTGAGGGGCTGCGTCAAGGCCGGTTTCTTGTTTGATGCGTTTAACGATACTGTGTGTGCGGTCGCGTTCGCCGGAGTTTGCACCATAGGTTACGGAAACGAATTTTGGATGCAAGGTTTGCAGGCGATGGATGGAATCCCACAGCATAGTTTCCATTTGTTCGTTTTTCGGCGGGAAAAATTCGAACGAAACATTGATGTCGCCTTTCAAATCAGAAAGGCTGTTGTTTAAAGCAGCGATTTCTCGAGCGTGATTCATGGTTATGCACCTTCTGCATATCTTTTATTTGTTGTCAGACTGCATAATAAATTTGAGGTTGGTATGAGTCAATTTCGAAATTTTCCGAAATTGTATGAATAGATTTAATAAAGACCTCAGGCCGTCTGAAAAACAGCCTGAGGTCTTGTTTGATGAAAAGGGAAAAGGTTATTCCGCTTCATCTATCCAGGCTTGTTGCACGGCTTCGAGAATGCGTTCACCGCAACGCGCCGGATCATCGTCAAATTCAGGCAGAGCCATAATCAAATCACGCAGTTGGGTAAAACGCACGGTTTTCGGGTCGATGCTGTCGCCGTGTAAGTCGTAGAGTTCTTCGGCGATGCGTTGGGTATCTGTCCATTTCATGA
>CAUSHT010000085.1:0-6493 GCA_963531275.1 uncultured Neisseria sp. | reverse complement strand
CTCGGCAAGACGCATCGCGCCGGCAAAGGCAATCATTGCGCCGTTGTCGGTGCAATATGCCATCGGCGGGAAATAGACGTTGATTTTTTCTTCCTGCGGCTTGGGTTTGCCTTTTTCAGACGGCATCTTGACGGTCAAGCGCGAAAATTCATCGCGCAGTTTCCAGTTTGCACCCACACCGCCGGCAACCACCAAAGTTCTGAAGCCGGTATCCAACAACGCTTTTTTGGCTTTGGCCGCCAATACGTCAACCACCGCATCTTGGAAAGCGCGGCAAATGTCGTTTCGTGTTTGTTCCGGAATTTCATCGCAACCGGTTTCGGCACGGACTTTTTCGACAGCGGTTAAAACAGCGGTTTTCAAACCGGAAAAGCTCATCTGCAAATCGTGCGAATGGAGCATGGGGCGTGGGAACGTGAAGGCATCAGGCGTGCCGAGTTTGGCCAACTCGGATAATTTGGCACCGCCGGGATAAGGCAGCCCCAACAGCTTGGCCGTTTTATCGAACGCCTCGCCTGCCGCATCATCCACGCTCTCACCCAGCAAGGTGTAATCGCCGATACCGCGTACAGCCATAAATTGCGTATGTCCGCCCGACACCAGCAAAGCGACAAATGGAAACTCGGGCTTGTCGTCTGCCAACAAGGGCGAGAGCAAATGGCCTTCAAGATGGTGGACGGGGATAACGGGCTTACCGATGGCAAATGCCAACGCATTGGCGAAGCCCGAACCGGCCAGCAATGCGCCGCCCAAGCCCGGGCCTTGCGTAAAGGCAACCGCGTCGATGTCGGCATAGCCTACGCCTGCTTCCTTCAAGCAACCTTGCGTCAACGGCACCACACGGCGGATATGGTCGCGGCTGGCCAATTCGGGGACAACGCCGCCGTATTCGGCGTGCATCGCCATTTGTGTGTGCAAATGATGCGCCAACAGGCCGCGCTCGGTATCGTAGAGCGCAACGCCGGTTTCGTCGCAAGATGATTCAATTCCTAATACCAACATGGTTTGAGGCCGTCTGAAAAAATGATTAAAAACGATTCAGACGGCGTTTTCTCCGAAAACGGAAAAAGGCCGTCTGAAATAAAGTGCGGAATAAGCGGTTTACAAAGTGCCGTAAGAATGCAGGCCGCTCAAAAACATATTCACGCCGATAAAGGCAAAGGCGGTAATGACCAGGCCGATGACCGCCCACCAAGCCAACACTTTGCCGCGCCAGCCTGCCACCAGCCGCAAATGCAACCAGACCGCATAATTTAGCCAAACGATGAATGCCCAAGTCTCTTTCGGGTCCCAGCTCCAATAGCGACCCCACGCGTCGGCCGCCCACAATGCGCCGAGGATGGTGGCAATCGTGAAAAACAGGAAACCGACGGCAATCGCTTTGTACATGACTTCTTCAATGACTTGAGATTGCGGCAGCCATGATTTTTTGCCTGCATCTTCTTTTCTGAGTGCCAGCAGTTCGGCAAAACCCAGCATGGCGGCAATACAGAATGCGCCGTAGCCGATAAAGTTGGCCGGAACGTGGATTTTCATCCACCAAGACTGCAAAGCAGGAATCAGCGGCTGAATGGCATGCGCCTCGCGTGAAACGCTGTACCACAAGACAAATCCGACCACAATCGCCATAAAGCTGAAGACGAAGCCGCCCAGTTTTTGTACGGCAAAACGGCCTTCGTAATAGAGGTACATCAGCGCCGTAATGACCAAGAACAAGATGAATACTTCGTAAAGGTTGGAAACCGGAATATGGCCGGCATCGGGACGCAGCAGATAGCTTTCATGCCAGCGCACCAACAAACCGACAAAGCCCGCCACCGCGGAAACCCACGCAAACACAGTACCCATGCCCAAAAGCGTATTGGACGGCACATTTTTGCGCACTGCCGCTATCGCGCCGACGATATAGGCAAACAAGGCGAAGAACACAAACGCGCATTGCCACATAATCGCCGACTGGCTGCTTAACAGGTATTTGAGCAGGAATCCGTCTGCACGTTTGATATCGCCGCCATACAAATCAACGGCCAAATACGCCAAACACACGCCCAAAGGGATAAACCAGCGCATCGGTTTGAAAAACCAACCCAGAAAAACGGCAATACCGCCACTCACCCACAAAATCACCATTTCGTAGATGTCCATGTGCAGACCGGCCTGGGTTTGGGCAATAAACGCGCCGACTGCAATCAGCAGCGCGAACGCCCAGTCGAAAAGGTTGAGGTTTCGGATAAATGATTTGTGTGTCAGAAGCTCATGCTCGGGCAAGGCCTGATGTTTGTTATTCATGGTTCAAATCCTTGGCAAGCTGCTGCAATTGCCGTGTGTGTTGCGGAAATTCTTTCTGCAAGTCGCGTTCGTTGCGGCTGGAAGACATGGCAAAACGGATACGGCCGTCTGAAAACAGCAGCCAAGCACGTTTTTCACGAATATAGAACATAAACACCGTGCCCAACACCAGCAATACCGAACCCAAATACACTAAGAATGCGCCCGGCGAACGGGTCATCTGCAGGCCGGAAGAGCGTACTTCGGTAAAACTTTCCAGTTGCAGCAGCATCGGCGCGGGATACTCGGTCAAACCGGTATAAGCATCCATTGCATGCAGCAGGAAGCGGTTGCGTTTTTCATCTTGCGGCCAAGCCGGCAGATTGTATGTGCTGATCGTATCTTCCAAAGCGGCATTCATCACGCCATAGAGCATCTCATAGAAATAGCCCTGCATTTTTTCCTGCTGCTCTTTCGGAATATTGGTGGTAACAAACTCGTCCAAAGCCAAATAGCCGCCTTTGGCAAAAATCGACAAAGTGTTTTCCGCCGCCGCCATGAATTGCTCACGGATTTCGGCAGGCGCACCTTTAACGGCGTTGGCAACGGTTTTACGGCGTGCCGCATCGTCTTTCAGATATTGGCGCAAAGCCATAAAGGTGTCGATTTGGCCGTTTTTATCCATCGGAATGCGCAACCAGCGGTATTGCTGCGCCAAGCCGCTGCGTGTGCCGGTAATGAAGAAATAGTCTTCATCTTGTTTTACCGGCAACATATAGTTTTTATATTCGACAGCCTGCCCTGCTTTGTCGCGGATACGGTAAACGATAGACGGGCCGATGTTGGTGTATTTTTTGCCTTCTTGACGGACGGAGCGAACATCATTGATGGCGGATTTCAAATTTTGCTCTTTTTCAGACGGCTCGCTCATGTCTTCGACGTTCATCGAAGTAAACTGGTCAAATTCCAGCTTATAAGAAGCCTTGCCCAAATCCAGCGGAAACTCGCGCATGGAAGTCGCTTTGAGTTTGACAGGAGTACGGTCGGCATCAGCCAGATTCCAGGCTTTAAACGTCAAGTCAGAGCCGCCGTCGGCAAAACTTGCCTGATAAACCGTGATACCGTGCAACGTCAAAGGATGGTTGACGCGGATGGTGTGTTCGCTGACTTTGCCGGTCGCCTTGTCCGTTACTTCCAAGTCGCTGGCAAAATCGCGCGGCATACCGGTATCGTAAAAGTCTATATGGAATTTCTTTAATTTGACCGAAAACGGCAAGTCTTGCACGAGCATGCCGTTATCCGCATTCAGAAATACCACGTCCGCGCTCTGACCTTCCGAAATATTGACATTGCCCCTAAACGACAAATTGGACGTACCCAACACGCTTTCGGGCTTAAAGTCTTTGGCGTAAACCGCCGTATTGTCCGGCACGACCCGGCCGGTGAGCATACCGATTTTCAGCAGAATATTGCTGTCTATCAAACCGCCCAAACAAATCACAATCAGCGCGGCATGGGCAAAGATATAGCCCCATTTGTTCATCGCGCCTTTTTTCGCCGCCACCAAAACCGAACCGTCTTCACGCGTAACGGTTTTGCAGCCATAACCTTGTACTTCCAAATACCGTTGTGCGACTTCGGGCGTCACCTGTCCGTCTAAAACGATGGAATGGCGCATTGCCGCCAGCGATTTTTCCTTCGCGTTTTCACGGAAGGAACGAATCTCGCGCAAAAACGGCGGAACATTACGAATCAAGCACAATCCGGTGGAAATCACCAAAAACATCATGATGACAACGAACCACGCCGAGGCGTACACGTCGTACAGACCCAAAAAGCCGAAAATCTGCGACCAAAACGGGCCGAATTTCACCAAATAATCGACTTGTGGCTGGTTTTGTTGCAAGACCGTACCGATAATCGAAGCCACGCCCAACAGGCTGAGCAGAGCAACGGCAAAACGCATGGAGCTGAAAAAGGCAAACCATGGTCTGCGGATAAGTGGGACGGATGATGAAGATTTACTCATGTCTCAAATGTCGGCTTGGTGCAACCCGATCGATGGAACGGACTGCAATGACGTGTGATGCGAAAGGAAGAATACTGCATATTGTAGTAAAAATCTTGCTGTCGCTATTTGAAAAAAACAATCAGGCTTATCGGCCTATATTGGCTAAGGCCGTCTGAAGGGTTTTCAGACGGCCTGTATCAATAAGCTCGTTTCAAAACAAAACTTAGTGCAAACCTTGGATGAAGTTAGCTACTGCGTTCAACTCTTCTTCGCTCAGGCGGTTGGCAATATCGGCCATGATGGCGTTTTTGCGCTGGCCAGATTGGTAAGCTTTCATTTGCTCGACAACGTACGCTTTGTGTTGGCCGCCTAGACGAGGATAGGCTTGGATTTCAGTACCGCCGCCAGGGATACCTGCGCCGCTAGGACCGTGGCAAGACATACATGCCGGCAGTTTTTTAGCACTCAGGCCGCCGCGATAGATTTTCGCGCCCAGCTCTGGGTTTTCTTTAGGATTGGCTTCGCCCGGTTTGCCTTGTTGTTTGGCGTAGTAGGCGGCAGCGTCGCGGATGTCTTGTTCGGACAAGTTCATCACCATCGGTTTCATCACGCCAGCAGCACCGTGGGTACGGGTACCGTCTTTGATGGCCATGGTTTGACCGTAGGTGTAGGCCGCGGCCTGACCTGCCAGTTTAGGATAAGTTGCGATACCGCTGTTACCATCGGCTGCGTGACACGCCGCACAGATAGTAGTCGCTACCTGTTTGCCTTTTTCAGCATCTGCTTTAGGGGCAGCGGAAACCGCACCGGCAGCCAATACCAAGGCCAATAAAGTCAATCGTTTCATGGAGTGCTCCTGATTACAGCATTGCGTACCGCGTCAATGCCTTTTTTATACTCAAATACCGGGGAATTTTCCCGATTAAAACCGATAATTCTATAAACGTGCTATTCTATACCAAGTTTACATTAAATTACTACTCAAATTACCAAACTGCTGCAACATAAATGCCCGATACAAATTATGATGTTGCAGTTTTGTTTCCATGCAAGGAAATACTGATGAACCTTTTTCAAAACGCCAAATTCTTTACAACGGTCAACCATCTGAAAGACCTGCCAGACACGCCGGCCGAGATTGCCTTTGTCGGTCGAAGCAATGCCGGCAAATCCAGTGCCATCAATACTTTAACCAATCATGTGCGCCTTGCCTACGTTTCCAAAACACCGGGCCGCACCCAACATATCAATTTCTTTGAACTGGAAAACGGCAATTTCATGGTCGACTTGCCCGGCTACGGCTACGCGCAAGTACCTGAGGCCATCCGTGCACACTGGGTCAAACTCTTGGGCGACTACCTGCAACAACGCCGCCAACTGATCGGCCTGATTTTGATTATGGACTCGCGCCATCCGCTCAAGGCTTTAGACATTCAAATGCTGGACTTTTTCCACATCACCGGCCGCCCTGTGCATATCCTGCTGTCAAAAGCAGACAAACTGTCTAAAAATGACCAAATTAAAACTTTAGCGGCGGTAAAAAAATCACTTAAACCCTACACCGAGCGTCAAAAAATCAGCGTTCAACTGTTCTCCAGCCTGAAAAAGCAAGGTATGGACGAAGTCAATCAAGTGGTCGGCTCATGGTTTGACGCGCATCTCGAAGAAATCGAGAATCTTGCAGGCGAAGCATCTCCTGAATGATTGTAAAACAAGGCGGAATAAGATGAGTTGACCAACCGCAAATCTTATTCCGTCATTTGTTTTTCTATAATGCCGTTTTCTATCTTACTTTCAAAGGGTATGTATACGCATACCCTTTTTATTGCGTTTTTTTATTTTCTTGTCGCAAACTAAAAACAACGACGTATCAGTGAAAACTCTTAAAAAGCATGGTTTTATTCATTTAACTAAACCTTTTTCAGACGGCCTTTGCCTCATCTTCGCTATCAGTCCAACCTGCTTCTTTCAACTTCCGCTGTTGCGCATCATAACGTGCTTTTTCCGCCCAATACATTGTCTGGATACAGGCATCGCCGCATTCGCTGCCGCAACATTCCCACGACTCGGGGCGGACGGGTTCGTCTAAAAGCGGCTCGCCCAAGATGGCTTCGGCTTTATTCTTCAGGGTCGTATCCATCGGCAATTTCCAAGCGTGCGCCGTCAAATTCAATCACTTCGCCGCCGCGTATTTTGGCGGTTTTACGGGTTTCG
>CAUSHT010000084.1:0-6588 GCA_963531275.1 uncultured Neisseria sp. | reverse complement strand
TTGCGCAACAAATCGACAATCATCACATTTTCGGCGCGGTTTTTCGGGTCGTTTTGCAATTCAACGGCGCGGCGTTCATCTTGACCGTCAAGAAGAATCGGCGCAGTGCCCTTCATCGGCTCGGTTGTAATCAGGCCGTCTGAATCGATTTTGAGGAAAAGTTCGGGAGAAAAACACAAAGTCCACGCTTCCTGCCCTGCCCCGTCGGGCAGACAAGATAAAACGGCATACGGCACAGGCTGGCGCAAGCGGCGGTAAAGTTGAATCGGATTGCCGTAAGTTTGCAGGTGTAGGCGCGCGGTGTAATTGATTTGATAGGTATCACCGCGGCGGATGGCTTCATGGATTTGACGGATATGCTCGAGATAATCGGCTTCGGATACGGAGAATCGGGGAGTAGAGATGCCTGCCTCAAGGCCGTCTGAATGATTGGCCAGCCAGTTTTCGGCATCGATTTCGGAATAATCGGCAAACCAGTGCAAACGCAGACTGCCACTGCGGCCAGACGGAATATCCATCAGCGGCAACCCGAATTCGTAGTCTGCAAACAACACTGCATGCAGACCTTTTTTCCAACCTGCCTGCAAAACATCATCCAACGACGCCAGTTCGTTATGATGAAAAAGGCAGCTTTCCACATGATTTTGATAGAGTTTTGCACGACCGCTTAACGCATCGTCGAACAGGGCGAAATAAGGCATGATGTATTATACAAATAGGCTGATTATACGCTGCTTTTACAAAAATTATCAAACAAGTCAGAAAAAATCGCTTATGTGTAATTTTATGTAGGCTAACACAGCATAAAGAGGTAAAATCAAGTCATACCACACCATATCATTTAAAACTTAATCGATAAGGAGACTTTATGGCAGACCACCAATTAGAACCGTTCGAGAATGTTGAACTGGGCGAGAAACAAGACCAGCTGCAAGTATTCGAAAAGGCTGTTTTGGAACACGAAGGACGCGGCACTGACGAAGATTCCGGCAGCGCACCGCTTCCTGCCAACTACCCGTACAAACAACGTATGCGTCGCTCTGTTTACGAAAAAGAAAAACAGAAGCTGCAAATCGAATTGTTGAAAGTACAAAGCTGGGTTAAAGATTCCGGTCAGCGTATCGTCAGCCTGTTTGAAGGCCGCGACGCAGCCGGTAAAGGCGGTACCATCAAACGCTTCATGGAACACCTGAATCCGCGTGGCGCGCGTGTGGTTGCTTTGGAGAAACCAACCACTACCGAACGCGGCCAATGGTATTTCCAACGCTACATCCAAAACCTGCCGACCGCAGGCGAAATGGTATTCTTCGACCGCTCATGGTACAACCGTGCAGGCGTAGAACGCGTAATGGGCTTCTGCGAACCTAACGAATACTTGCTCTTCATGCGCCAAACCCCTGAATTGGAACGTATGCTTGTTGCCAGCGGCATCCATCTGTTCAAATTCTGGTTCTCCGTATCCCGTGAAGAACAACTCCGTCGCTTCATCTCCCGTCGTGACGACCCGCTGAAACACTGGAAACTGTCTCCAGTGGATATCCAGTCGCTCGACCGCTGGGACGACTACACCGAAGCCAAAAACGCCATGTTCTTCCACACCCACACCGGCGACGCGCCTTGGGTCATCATCCGTTCCGACGACAAAAAACGTGCACGTTTGAACTGTATCCGCTACTTCCTGCATCAGCTGGACTATCCGGGCAAAGACGTGAAAGCCATCGGTAAAGTGGACGAGAAAATTGTTTTGGTTCCCGATACACGTCACAAAGAAAAAACTGTCGATCTTGGACACGATTAATTTGTAACATTACCAAAGGCCGTCTGAAATTTCATCTTTCAGACGGCCTTTTCTTAATCCTCGCGATTCCAGTACGTTTTTTGTGCGAATACCAATTTATTGTCAGTGAATTTCACACTGTCCAAATTCAATGCCCAAACATCGCTTTTCATCACTCGAGCAGCAGGATGCGCTTTGTAATACAAAGACTGCGCCGCTTTCAAATCCGCTTCATCCTCAATCAAAGCGGCAGTCGCTGCAAACTGAATGCCACTGATTTTTGCGATGCTGTCAGGTTGACCGGCAATGGTACCGGCTACTTTGGCAGAACGGCTCATCATTCCGCCATGCTTCGTTTTCAAAGAAGTCAGCACAATCAATCGAGCATTCGCCTCATCAAACACATAAAAACAGCAAGCCGCCCAAACTTCGCCCTCCTCCGCAGCAGCAATACTGACGACATGATGATTGCTCAAAAACTTCACTATATTGGCAGGAATTGTTTGCATGGTTTTTATCTTCCTTCTCAGTCGTAACTTATACTCAGGCCGTCTGAAATATCAGCCCTGCCAGCGCGGCACATCGTTTTGAATGATACCGAACAAGTCCAAAGCATGAGAGACACTGTGTGTAATCATATCTTCGATGGATTCAGGCTTCTGATATAAAGCCGGAACGGGAGGAAACACAATGCCGCCCATCTCTGTCACGCGGCGCATGTTTTCAATGTGCGCCAAGTTTAACGGCGCTTCACGCACCATCAACACCAACTTGCGCCGCTCTTTCAACGTTACATCCGCCGCACGGCTGAGCAAATTATCGGCGAATCCATGAGCAACCGAAGCCAAGGTTTTCATTGAACACGGCGCAATCAGCATCCCATCCGTCAAAAACGAACCGCTCGCAATACTTGCCCCGACATTACGGACGGAATGCACGACATCCGCCAAAGCATAAACGTCTTCTTTGGTGTAATCCGTTTCCAAAGCGCGGGTCATCTCCGCCCCTTGCGAAACCACCAAATGTGTTTCTACCTGATGCTCACGCAAAAGCTGCAAAGCTTTCACGCCATACTGAAAACCGCTGGCACCGCTGATGCCGACAACCAAACGCTTCATTGTATTTCCCTGTCTCGGCCTAAAGATAAATGAAAGGCAGATTCTCAAGACGAAAAAATAACCGCTAAAAAGCGGTTAGATTTTCTAATGTGGTGCCGACAGCGAGATTTGAACTCGCACAGCCTACGGCCACTACCCCCTCAAGATAGCGTGTCTACCAATTCCACCATGTCGGCATAAATCAAATTGTCTTACTGCTGCTGAGGATTCGGTGCAACAGGAGTTGTATTGTTTTGTGCAGGCGTTGCAGGCTTAGGAGCTTGCTGGGTCTGCTTCACATCGCTGAAGTCTAAACCGTGCTTACTGGAGTGGGTGTGAATATACACCATCGCCATGCAGGTCGCAAAGAAAAATGTTGCGGCAATGGCAGTCGAGCGGCTGAGGAAGTTGGCGTTACCGGCAGAACCGAATACGCCTTGCGCGCTACCGCTGCCGGAACCGAACGTTGCGCCGGCATCCGCGCCTTTACCGTGTTGCAACAATACTAACACGATTACGGCTAAAGCGGAAATAATATTAATGATCCAGATAAGGGTTTTAAAGGCTTCCATATGTTTTCTACGAGGCTTGTGCTGCGTTGATGATGGCGGTAAAGGAGTCATATGATAATGACGCGCCGCCGACCAATGCGCCGTCTACATGAGGTACTGCGAAGATGTCGGCTGCGTTATCCGCTTTCACACTTCCGCCGTAAAGAACGCGGATTTTAACATTGCTTCCGCACAAAGACAAGATTTCTTTGTAGATAAATGCGTGCATATCGGCGATTTGTTCGACAGTGGCGACTTTGCCTGTACCAATCGCCCAAACCGGCTCGTAGGCAACGGCGATGTTTTTGGTGTTCAAACCTTGCAGGATGGAAAGCTGGTGGGCAATGACTTCGTGTTCTTTACCGGCTTCGCGTTCTTCCAAGCTTTCGCCGACACACAACAATGGAATCAGGCCGACGTTGAGGACGTTTTCCATTTTGCGGCGTTGGATTTCATTTTTTTCGCCGAAATAAAGGCTGCGCTCAGAGTGGCCGATGAGGACGATGTCCGTACCGATGTCGGCAAGCATTTCGGCGGACACTTCGCCGGTGTATGCGCCGTTATTCGGGAAACGGCTCACGTCTTGCGCACAGGTCAAGATGCGGTTGTTCAAAACAATCTGCATGGCGTTGTGCAGTTGCAACAGATAAACGGTCGGAGCGGCCAGGCCGATTAACACGCGTTCTGCGGTTGGCATGATACGGAAGCGGTGCATAAGCGCATTGTTATTTTGGAGTCGGCCGTTCATTTTCCAGTTGCCGATAACCCATTTTTGGTCCCACATTCCGATTTGGTGATACATCTTTATTGCTCCGTGTGTTGGTTGTTGCTTGCTGTAGCGTCGTGTAATGTGAAAGTTTAGTGGATATATGTGCGCTTGGCAATTATTAACGAGCCTCTGGGCCGTCTGAAAGATGGCACACTCTCTGACAAGGATTTATAATGTATGCTTCGATAAAATTAAGAATTGAACGGAGCACAAATATGGACTTTGAAAAAGCGCGTTTCAATATGGTTGAACAGCAGATTCGTCCGTGGGATGTCTTGGACTTCGACATTTTGGATGCTTTGGAGGAGATCGAGCGCGAACATTTTGTCGGCGAGGCTTTTCAAGGTTTGGCCTATGCGGATATGGAGCTGCCGCTGACCAACGGTCATAAGATGTTGGAACCCAAAATCGTTGCCCGCCTGGCTCAAGGTTTGAAACTGAAAAAAGACGAAACCGTCTTAGAAATCGGTACAGGCTCAGGCTATGCAACCGCCCTACTGTCCAAACTGGCCGGCAAAGTCGTCACTGACGATATCGATGCTGAGCAACAGCAACGCGCCAAAAAAGTTTTGGACGAATTGGGCTTTGCCAACGTCGATTATGTGCAAAACAACGGCCTGACCGAAGCATCTCAAGGCGCTCCTTTTGATGCGATTTATGTGGGCGGCGCGGTAGACAGCGTACCTGAAATTCTAAAAGAGCAACTGAAAGACGGCGGCCGTATGGTGATCATCATCGGCCGCAAACCGGTACAACGCGCGCTTTTGCTGACGCGTAACGGCAATGAGTTTTCCGAAAAAGTATTGTTCGACACCGTCGTAGCACACTTGGAAGACAAATCGGCCAATCCGTTCGGCGATTTCGATTTTTAAACAACAGGCCGTCTGAAAATTCAGACGGCCTCATACTTTTATACCCTACCCTATGACCGACATCATCCAACTCTCGCCCACCGAATTGAAACAATGGCAGGACGAAGGCCGCGCATTTTACCTGCTCGACGTCCGAACTGATGAAGAACGCGCCATCTGCACCCTGCCCGCTGCCATTCATATCCCGATGAATCTCATCCCCCTGCGCCAAAACGAGCTGCCCGACGATGATTTACCCATTGTTGTCTATTGCCACCACGGCATCCGCAGCCTGCACACGGCAATGTATTTGGAAGACGCTGGATTTGAAAATCTCTACAACCTACAAGGCGGTATTGATGCTTGGGCGGAGCAAATCGATACCAAAATGATGCGGTATTAAATTGCTTTTATGAATAAAAGGCCGTCTGAAACTGGATTTCAGACGGCCTTTGCGATTATTTCACAAACCGTGCATCTGCCATAAACGGCCGTGTAGCGGCCGGTTTGGCCGAATAGAAGCGGGAGAAAGTGCTGTCGATTTTGGTTTGTATCGGTTTGCCGTCTAATGTTGCCGATGCTTCCAATTTTACGCCACCACCACTGGTTTCGCCCAATTTCATATTTGGCAACGTCAGTTTAGCAATATTGAGTTTCACATTTTCCACTTTAGTATCGGGAGACATCAGCTGCTTGCCGACCGGACGGATTTTTTCACCCTCATCATGAGGCGCGGCACCAGCGTTATCGTCAACCACGCCGATATTAATCAATCGGGCAGCTGCCAAGTCCATCTTGCCGTTTTTAACCGGAATACCGACAAACAGTTTTACGCCGCGATGAATGAACGTATTGTCCCGCCACTGAGTTTGGCCCTCTCTCGGCGGTTTGGTTTCCGCCGCCACCGAATAAGTACGGCCCATAATCATCAATTTATAACCCGGAATTTTTTTCGACCCCAACCCATCGGCAATATCTTCAACCAACTGCGGCGCAGTCAAATCTTCATTTGCCAAAATACGGGCCGATGTTTCTGCCAGATAAGCAGGTTTGCCGTCTATGGCCAATGCTTGTTCATGGCCGAAATCAGCCGCAAATGCAGGTATGGCAGCCAAAGCGGCCAATGTCAAAATACCGATGCGTTTCATCGCTTACTCCTTATGTAGAATATGGTTAGACTATTTATCCGAAAAACTCGGACAAATCTTAGACGAAACCATATTATTCTATAAATGATATAGATTATCAACAATATTTATAATACGGACAATATAAAGGCCGTCTGAAACCAAGTTTCAGACGGCCTTTCCAATCTGGTTTAAAACCTATATTCAGCCTGTAAAGCGTTTGAATACCAATGTGCCGTTGGTACCGCCAAAACCGAAGGAATTAGAGATGGCAACGTCGATTTTCGCGTCGCGTGCTTCATTGGCGCAGTAATCCAGATCGCAACCGGCTTCAACGTCTTGTTCAAAAATGTTGATGGTCGGTGGAGATTTTTGCTCGTGTACCGCCAACACGCTGTACAACGCTTCCACACCGC
>CAUSHT010000083.1:0-6670 GCA_963531275.1 uncultured Neisseria sp. | reverse complement strand
TTGGAAGAGGACCGTTTGCAGTACGCTTGGGCAATCAATCCCAATTTTCCCTGCGCTTGGAAGAGGCCGGGAAGATTATGTGTCGTATCATTGAAGCCGTTTGAGGCCGTCTGAAAGATAAGGAAAAATAATGGAACTGAGCTACTACGCTTTAGTTGGCGCGCCCAACTGCGGCAAAACCGTTTTGTTTAACGGCTTGACAGGTGCACATGCCAAAGTGGCCAACTATCCCGGTGTAACAGTCGATAAGCGCGAGGGTGCATTCCTTGACGATGCTAATGTCCGCATCGTTGACCTGCCGGGTACATACAGTTTGCGTACGACCAGCCCTGATGAGGCAGTGGCGAGAGATGTGGTCGTGGGTAAAATGGGCATTCCGCCTGATGCCGTGATTGCCGTTGCCGATGCGACCAACTTGCGTATGACCCTGCGCATGGTTTTAGAACTGAAAACCTTGGGCTTGCCGATGGTCGTTTCGCTAAACCTGAGCGACGTTGCGCGCAATCGGGGTTTGAATATTGATGCGGATAAACTGAGCGAGCTGTTAGGCGTGCCCGTATTGGAAACCGTTGCCGTCAGCGCATCAGGCGTACGCGCAGTGCGTGAAGCAGTGGCCAAGCTGCCCCGTAAGCGTTCTTTCCCAGCCAATCCCAGCGCATCCGAGCGCAAGCTGGAATCGCTTGACAGTGAGGTACTCTACCAAGAGGTAGAATCTATTTTGAATCAGGTGGTACGTACGCAGATGACACTGCCGGCATGGCACAAAAAACTCGACGACATCGTGCTGCACCCCGTCTGGGGCATGATTATGCTGCTGGTCATCCTGTTTATGGTGTTCCAAGCGGTATACACTTGGGCGGCGCCGATTATGGACGCCATTGAAGGCGGTTTTACCGCGCTGGGCGAATGGATAGGCGCCAACATGGAGCCGGGCATCCTCAGCGACTTGCTCGTCAACGGCGTCATTGCCGGTATGGGCAGCGTGTTGGTGTTCGTGCCGCAGATTACGATTTTGTTTGCCTTTATCCTGCTATTGGAAGACTCAGGCTATCTGCCGCGTGCAGCCTTCCTGTTGGATAACGTCATGGCGAAAAGCGGTTTGTCCGGCCGTTCGTTTATTCCACTTTTATCCAGCTTTGCCTGTGCCGTTCCTGCCGTGATGTCTACGCGTACCATTCAAGACCCGCGTGAACGCCTTGTTACCATTGCGGTTGCACCGTTGCTGACTTGCTCCGCACGTTTGCCGGTGTATGCGCTGATTATCGCCGCCGTCATTCCTGACCGTACAGTGGGCGGTATTTTCAACCTGCAAGGCCTGACATTGTTTATTCTTTATATCGCAGGCATCCTGTCGGCTGCATTGGCGGCGTATATCATGAAACGCTTGGCGCGCATGAAAGGCAATGTGCAACAATTCCCACTTTTGATGGAATTGCCGACTTTCCGTACGCCTAACTTCAAACACATTATGACCAGCCTGTGGGATAGGGTTAAAGCCTTCCTGAAACGCGCCGGTACCATCATTTTTGCATTGGCCGTGGTCTTGTGGGGCTTGGTAAGCTGGCCGCAACCGCCTGCTGGTGCGACCGGGGCAGCCATCGATTACAGCTTGGCAGGTACGCTTGGTCATGCAATTCAGCCATTGTTTGCACCTTTGGGCTTTACTTGGGAAATGTGTATCGCCATGATTCCGGGTATCGCCGCACGTGAAGTAGTCGTTGCCGCTTTGGGTACCGTTTATGCCGTCAGCGCGTCGTCTGAAGATGCGGTACAAAACGCACTGATTCCTATCGTACACAACAACTGGGGCCTGCCGACTGCCTTTGCCTTCTTGGCTTGGTATGTGTATGCTCCGATGTGTGCCGCGACTTTGGCCGTGATTAAACGCGAAACCAAATCCACGAAAAATATGCTTATGATTACAGGCTATTTGTTCCTGATGGCTTATTTTGCCGCATTCGTAGTTTATCAAATTTCTTCAAGGATACTATCGTCATGACTCAATATATTATCGTTGGCTTGATTATGCTCGCCTGCATATTCTTCCTCTTGCGAAAATTCGTGTTCAAACCGAAAAAACGCGACTGCAGCAGCGGCTGCGGAAAATGCGGCGGTTGCGGTTAAATAAAGAGGGTTAGATAAGTAAAAGGCCGTCTGAAACTGTTTCAGACGGCCTTTTTTGTATTTAATGCTATGTAAACTGACGAGGTATATTTGCTCTTTGATTAATAGGTACCTAGGACTTGGCACTAAGGTTTATCGAACGGGAAGCCTGTAATGTCCAGTAATGGTGTAGCGGTAGAGGATGTCGTTTTCACGGGTTCCTGAACCGATATTATGAATAATCAAGGGCCTGTCGCCGATTTTTCGATCGGAGACGATGCCGATATGGGGACGATTTCCTTTCAGTTCCCAAGTTATAATATCGCCAGCTTGATAGTTTGTATCTTGAACTACCCAGCCTTGACGCGTGAAATAAGTCATTAGGTTGGGAACTCGGCGGTGGTCGATATTGGTATCTGGTTGCGTTAATCCCCAACGTTTCGGATAAACGGAGAAATTCTGACTCATGTCTTGATGAACAAGCGCTTGCAAATCAATATTTTGGTCACGCAAGGCACGGATAATGACATCTGTGCAAACGCCTTTCGATATCGGCACATCGCCCATCGGATAGGTGAGTTTAGTGTAAGCCGGGTCGTAATGAAGGGTCTTACCAATTTGGTTTCGCGCAGATTGTACGATTTGTGGCGATGGTTTGTCGGGTATGGTAATGGGTTGTAGGGAGTCAGTGTCCATACCGGGAATAAATACGTGATTACGGGTAAAAAATACAGCTGTTGCCATCAGAAAGATGGAAAATACAACGCTGAGAAATATAGGCTTGGCAGTTTTATGTTTCATGATATGCACACAGCTTAGATGTTGTATGCATTATTTATCAGATTTTGGGGAAGGTTGGCAATACTTAATCGAATAATAGTCTTGCGCGTATGTACGGATAAATGGAAGATAAATGATATTTTATTATTGCCAAATCGTTTTTTGTAAGTACAGTCATGATAAAAGGCCGTCTGAAAACCAAACTCCGGTTTTCAGACGGCCTCAATCATTCAAAACTTTCAATAAACCCTTATTTCAATGCTTCCAACAGCTTTCCGTGTATTCCGCCGAAACCGCCGTTGCTCATGACTAAAATATGGTCGCCTGCTTCGGCGTTTTTCACGATTTCGGCAACGAAGGCATCGAAGTCTTTGCCAACGTGTAGCTTGCCGCCCAAAGGCGCGAGGGCTTCGGCGACGTTCCAGTCCACGCCACCGGCGTAGCAGAACACTTGGTCGGCACCTTTGAGGCTTGCGGGCAGGGCGGCTTTCATGGTGCCGAGTTTCATGGTATTGGAACGCGGCTCGAGGACAGCGAGGATGCGGGCATTACCGACACGTTGGCGCAGGCCTTCGATGGTGGTTTCGATGGCGGTCGGGTGGTGGGCAAAGTCGTCGTAAACAGTGATGCCGTTTACCGTACCTTTAATTTCCATACGACGTTTGACGTTTTTAAACGCGCTCAAGGCTTCGCAGGCCGTCTGAATATCGACGCCGGCATGACGCGCGGCAGCGATAACGGCGAGGGCGTTCATGCGGTTGTGTTCGCCCATCAGTTCCCAAGCGACGTGTCCGACCGTTTCGCCATGATGGCATACGTCAAACGAGCCGTCGGCATGAACAGTGCCAACTTGCCAGCCTTGTTCGGTGCCGAATTTTTCTACAGGCGTCCAGCAGCCTTTGTCCAAAGTGTCTTGCAGGCTTTGCTGCTGTCCGTTGCAGACGATGAGGCCTTCAGACGGCACGGTGCGTACCAAATGATGGAATTGGGTTTGAATGGCACCCAAATCGGCAAAAATATCGGCGTGGTCGAATTCTAGATTGTTTAAAATGGCGGTACGCGGACGGTAGTGTACGAATTTGGAGCGTTTGTCGAAAAAGGCGGTGTCGTATTCGTCGGCTTCGATAACGAAAAACGGCGATTTGCTGTTCGGGTCTTGGCGAGGTGTTTGTGGCAGGCGTGCGGAAACGCTGAAGTTTTCCGGTACGCCGCCGATGAGGAAGCCCGGTGCAAGGCCGGCATATTCCAAGACCCATGCCAGCATGGAGGCTGTGGTCGTTTTGCCGTGTGTTCCGGCTACGCCAAGCACCCAATGCCGGTGCAATACGTTTTCAGCAAGCCATTGTGGGCCGGAAGTATAAGGCAGGCCTTTGTTCAAAATGGCTTCGATCACATCCATGCCGCGTTTGGCAACATTACCGATAACGTAAATATCGGCTTTAAATTTTTCCAATTGAGCGGCATCAAAACCTTCGTGTACGTCAATGCCCAAGGCTTCGAGCTGGGTACTCATCGGCGGATACATCTTGGCGTCGCAACCGCTGACTTTAAAACCTGCTTCTTTGGCAATAGCCGCTACGCCGCCCATAAATGTACCGCCGATACCGATAATGTGGATGTGTTTCATGATAAGACTGTCTTTGGATAAATTAATTGTAAAGCCGTCATTATAACGGAGTTTGGATAAAGGGGTCGTCTGAAAAGTTAGACAACAATAAGAATAGGAAAAAAATACGAGGGATTTGATTTTAAAAGGAGGGCGTTGAGGTTTTGCAAGTATGGGATTGGGTAAGCACTACTTTGGAAAAAGTTATTTGATACGGTAAAGTCGTTCACGAAGGTCAGATGAAGCATTGCCTCAAACTCCTCAATGCTTGATAGCGTGAGGTTTTCGGTAATAGGTTTACTTGGATAGACTTTAGAAAATGGGGGGGGTTATTTAAATAATGCCGTCTGAAAAATAAGCCCTGATTAAAACAAGTTATGGCTTTTTTCAGACGGCATTTGTATTCTGTATCTTGTGATTTTTATTAAAGCGCAGCATCCGAACGTTCGCCGGTTCGGATGCGGATGGCTTCTTCAACTGGATAAATGAAGATTTTACCGTCACCGATTTTGCCGGAATGTGCGGTTTCTAAAATGGCATCAACAGCCTGATCGACTTTGTCGTCAGCCAATACCAATTCGATTTTCACTTTGGGCAGGAAATCAACTGCGTATTCTGCGCCGCGATAAATTTCTGTATGGCCTTTTTGGCGGCCGAAGCCTTTGACTTCGCTGACGGTCATGCCGGTAATGCCGATTTCGGTCAAGACTTCGCGTACATCGTCGAGTTTGAAGGGTTTGATAATGGCTTCGATTTTTTTCATATTAAATCTCCTTATTTGAGGAAAGGCCGTCTGAAACATTCAGACGGCCTTTGTTCCATTAAGTTCGTTCAAACTTTATTTGAGTGAACTTATTTCTTTTTCTGAGCCGGCAGGTCGGTACATACACCCAATGCTACTTCCGCAGCCATACCGATGGATTCGCCCAAGGTTGGGTGTGGGTGGATGGTTTTGCCGATGTCGGTTGCATCGCAACCCATTTCGATGGCCAAGCAGACTTCGCCGATCATATCGCCGCCGTTAGGACCAACGATACCGCCGCCGATGATGCGGCCGGTTTCAGCATCAAAAATCAGCTTAGTGAAACCATTGTCGCAACCGTTGGCAATTGCACGGCCGGAAGCAGCCCATGGGAAGTTGGCTTTGGTGATTTTGCGGCCGGAAGCTTTGGCAGACAATTCGGTTTCGCCCACCCATGCCACTTCAGGAGAAGTGTAGGCAACGCCCGGAATAACGCGCGCGTCAAAGTAGGCTTTGTGGCCGGCACAGTTTTCAGCGGCAACGTGGCCTTCGTGAACGGCCTTGTGCGCCAACATCGGCTGACCTACGATGTCGCCGATGGCGTAGATGTGCGGCACGTTGGTACGCATTTGTTTGTCCACTTCGATGAAGCCGCGGTCAGTTACCGCAACGCCTGCTTTTTCGGCGCTGATGAGTTTGCCGTTAGGCGCACGACCGGCAGCCACCAGTACGGCATCGTAACGTTGTGGCTCTTTAGGTGCATTTGCACCTTCGAAGGTAACGTAAACGCCGTCTTCTTTAGGCTCGACAGCAACGGTTTTGGTGTTGATCATGATGTTGTCAAAACGGTATTCGTTTTGTTTTTGCCATACTTTCACCAAGTCGCGGTCTGCGCCTTGCATCAGGCCGTCCATCATCTCAACGACGTCAAGGCGAGAACCCAGCGTGCTGTAAACCGTACCCATTTCGAGGCCGATGATACCGCCGCCGATGATCAGCAGTTTGCCCGGTACTTCTTTCAGAGCCAGTGCACCGCTGGAATCGATGATGCGTGGATCTTCAGGAATGAAAGGCAGTTTGGTTACGCGGCTGCCTGCTGCAATGATACAGTTTTTGAAGGCAACAATTTTTTTCTCGCCGGTAGGAGTCGCTTGCTCGTACACGTCGCCGGTAGTTAGCGACACTTCCAAGTGGTGAGGATCCAAGAATTGACCGTCACCTTGGATAACGTCTACTTTACGGCCTTTGGCCATACCTGCCAAGCCGGTAGTCAGGCGGGAAACCACGCCGTCTTTGTAAGCGCGCAGCATGTCGATGTCGAGTTCTGGTTCTGGGTATTTGATACCGTTCGCAGCCAAGTGACGTACTTCATCGATTACGGCAGCGTTGTGCAACAAGGCTTTGGAAGGGATACAGCCGACGTTCAAGCAAACGCCGCC
>CAUSHT010000082.1:0-6699 GCA_963531275.1 uncultured Neisseria sp. | reverse complement strand
ACCGCCTCCGCCCCGCTCTTGGCGCGGATTTCCGGTTTGAATCAAACCCTTGCCCAAAACATCGTCGCCTACCGCGATGAAAACGGCGCGTTCGACAGCCGCAAAAAATTGCTGAAAGTACCGCGTTTGGGCGAAAAAACCTTCGAGCAGGCGGCGGGCTTTTTGCGGATTAACGGCGGCAAAGAGCCGCTGGACGCGAGCGCCGTCCACCCCGAAGCCTATCCCGTCGTCGCCAAAATGCTGGCGCAACAAGGCATTAGCGCCGCCGAACTCATCGGCAACCGCGAGCGCGTGAAGCAAATCAAAGCGTCCGACTTCATCGACGAACGCTTCGGACTGCCGACCATTCTGGACATCCTGTCTGAGTTGGAAAAACCCGGCCGTGACCCGCGTGGTGAATTTAAAACTGCTAGATTTAATGAAAGAGTACATGAAATCAGCGACTTGCAAGTCGGCATGATACTCGAAGGCGTGGTCTCCAACGTCGCCAACTTCGGCGCGTTCGTGGACATCGGCGTCCATCAGGACGGCTTGGTGCACATCTCCGCCCTGTCCAATAAATTTGTTCAAGACCCGCGTGAAGTGGTGAAAGCTGGCGACGTGGTGAAAGTGAAAGTGCTGGAAGTCGATGCTGCACGTAAACGCATTGCGCTGACTATGCGGCTGGATGACGAATCGGGTAGCACAGCTAAAGGCAACAGGCCGTCTGAAACCCGACATCAAGAACGCCGCGACCGCAAACCCCAACGCAACGAGCGCGCCCCAACCAATTCGGCAATGGCAGATGCGTTTGCGAAGTTGAAGCGGTAAGGTAGAAAACCAATTAAAGGTCGTCTGAAAACTTTTCAGACAACTTTTGCCGGCATTTACAGTTGTAATGATACGTTTGTTTTAGTTAAATTCCGTTTATCCGAAATGGATTGTAGATTTTAGATATAATGGTATTTTACTCAAAATTACAAGTTGAGTATCTGTTTAGTATTTTGTTATTGTTATGAAAGATTATTGGAAAACAGATATTGTTTTAGACTACTTTTGAATATTGGGTTTGTAACCCATTCTATATTTATTAAATTAATAAAAGATATTTCGGTTGAAATTTTAAAATATGGTAAAGATTTTTATATGTATTTTTTATTTTATCTTTATGATATGTTATTTTTTATTAGGTGGAATTTTATATGTATACAGGAGAGAATATTATGATATTTTTATTATTTTTGTAAGAATTAATAAGTATATATTCTATGGTGGGGGGATCACTCTTTTTTTTCTTTCCTCTAGTGTAAAGTTTATTATTGGTAATATTACAGAGTCAAGTAAATTTTTTAAACAAATTAATATGATTTTTTATATTGTTCAGTATATTAATTTATTTATATTTTTTGCAATTTGTATTTCCGTTTTTTGGGTTGTGGTTTTTAGTTTAAAATTTGGAGTATGAGAATGCCAAATGCTGGATTTAGTTTTTTAAATATTGCACGCGAAAATGGATTAAGTACTGCTGATGCGATTCAAAATGCTAATAATATTCAGAAATATTTAGCCACGCCTGAAGCAGATAGAAATTCATTGGATGGCCTTGATGCTGCAATCGCAGCCTTATCTTTCGCCGCTACAAGTGCTGCTATGGGAGCTTCTGTAGCCAATGCAGGTCTCTCTGGTAATGCAAATGCAGCTGGTGCTATGTTGACGGGAGCTGCATATCAATTGAATGGGGCAGTTGCTTCAGCTTCTATGGCTGCAACTTATGCATATTTGAAGAGTAGTAGGTATCTTCAAATAAGCGTATAGTTCCAAATATCACAAATCCATCATCACAACCTTAGGAGTTCAAACCATGAAACCTGTTTTGTTTGCCGCGTTGATTTCCTGTTTCTCCGTTGCTGCATATGCGGCCTGTACCGACAGCCAGCAGCAGTGCGTGATTTATAAAAACGGCAATGTTGCGACAGAAGGTGGCTGTACGGTCAGCAAGTGCCAAAGTGCCGATGCGCAAATGTTGAAATGGAAGCTGAAAAACGGCAAAGGCGTAACCGTGGAAATCGGAAAAAACGGTAAGGTTTTGGTGAACAAAAAACCGGGTGCGAAAGCGAACAACAGCAATGCATCAGGCATGGGTTTGACATGCTATGCCGCTGATGCGGACAAACGCGAACAGTTCTGCTCGACCAATTATTGATTGGATTGCTGCTTTGATTAAAGGCCGTCTGAAAAGTGTTTCAGACGGCCTTGATGTTTATCCTTCCGATATTTTTTCATTGAGAAAGTCGATAAAGCTGCGCACTTTCGCGCTGAGAAAGGCCCTGTCGACATAGGTGGCGTTAAGCTGGTCTGTCCAGATGGTGTAATCGGGCAGGAGTTGGACCAATGTGCCGTCCTTCAATTCCTGCTGAACTGCCCAAAGGGGCTGATAGCCTATGCCTGCACCTGCTTTAATCAGCTCGCGTATCATCAGCGTGTTGTCGCTGCGGATAACGGGGGAGAGGTGGAGAATGGCTTTTTCTCCGGTGTGGCGGTGGGTAATTTCCCAGTCTTGTTGACTGGTATAGGAAGGTAGAATCGTTTGATGCTGCATGACGGCTTTGGGCGTATCGGGTGTGCCGTGCCGGGCAAGATAGTCGGGTGCGGCAAGTAGGACGAATTCAATTTTGGCCAACGGTTTGACGATCAGCGAAGGGGAGGGGGTTTTGGAAACGCGTAAGGCGAGGTCGAAGCCTTCGGCGATGAGGTCGATATGGCGGTTGTCGAGGACGAGGTCGAGCGTGACTTTGGGATAACGCTGGCGGTATTCGGCCAACCATGCGCTCATATTGCTGCCTGCAAACCACAGGGGCATGGTAACGCGCAACATACCTTGCGGCGTGTCGGTGCCGCCAGCCGCTTTTTGGGCGGCGGTGTCCAAGGTATCCAGTGCGTAGCTGCATTGGCGGTAGTATTCTTCGCCTGCTTCGGTCAGATGGAGGTTGCGGCTGTTGCGGTGTAAGAGCTTGGCTTGAATGGTGTTTTCTAGATGGCTGACGTGTTTGCTGGCCATGGCGGTGGAGATGTCGAGCTGATCGGCGGCACGGGTAAAACTGCCGCTTTGAACCACTTGGCGGAAAACTTTTAGGCTGAATAGGGTATCCATGATTTCTTATTAGGAAACGTTGTATTAATAATTCGAGTATATATCTCTTACTGGGAATTATCTATACTGCACTTATTGAAATTGCTCACTACCTCTTTCAGGTAGCCATTAAAATAAGGATTATTAAGATGTCAGCCCTCAAATCATTCCAACCTGTTGTATTGTCTGTCTTGCGTATTGTTGCTGCGTATTTGTTTTTGCTGCATGGCACGGCCAAGTTTTTCAGTTTTCCGATGTCTATGGGCGGCGCGCCTGAAGGCTTGATGCTGGTGGCCGGTATTTTGGAAATTGTCGGCGGTATCTTATTGATATTGGGCCTGTTTACCCGTCCGGCCGCGTTTGTTTTGTCCGGTCAGATGGCAGCCGCCTATTTTATGGCGCACGCGTCTTCTGGTAATGTTTTGTTCCCATTGGCCAACCATGGCGAATCTGCCGTTTTGTTCTGCTTCGTGTTTTTGTACCTGGCAGTAGCCGGCGGCGGAGCGTGGGCTTTGGATAACGTTTTTGGTAAAGATAAAGATTAATTTAAGGAAAAGATCATGACTTATTCTGTTTTGCAACAAGCTGCTGAAACCCGTCGTTCTATCTATGCATTGAACAACACCCTGCCTCTGTCCAATGAGGAAGTAACCAAAATCATCGAACATGCCGTTTTGCATACGCCGTCTGCTTTCAATTCGCAATCTGCCCGAGTGGTCGTATTGTTTGGCGAAGAACATGCCAAAGTGTGGCATTTTGTCGAAGAAGCGTTGCGTGCGGTTGCTTCTGCCGAGCAGTTTGAAGCAACTGCACAAAAACTGAACTTGTTTAAAGCAGGCGCGGCGACAGTTTTGTTCTTTGAAGATCAAGATGTTGTCAAAGGTTTGCAAGAGCAGTTCCCATCTTATGCGGCCAACTTCCCGATCTGGGCGGATCAGGCAAATGCCATGGTTCAATATGCTGTGTGGACAACATTGGCGGCTGCCGGTATCGGCGCCAATCTGCAGCACTACAATCCTCTGCCTGATGCGGCCATTGCTAAAGAATGGAACCTGCCGGAAAGCTGGTTGTTGCGTGCGCAAATGGTGATTGGCGGTATCGCGGCTCCAGCCGGTGAAAAAGCCTTCCAACCAGTCGAAGGTCGTCTGAAAGTATTCGGCGCATAAATGAAATGATGTTTAAAACAAAGGGCGCGATGTTTGCGCCCTTTTTGAAATAGCAAAATTAAAAAGGCCGTCTGAAAACAGTTTCAGACGGCCCTTTATCTATGCCATGAAATCAACCGCGGCGCCAAGTCGTACCGCCGGCGTTGTCTTCCAGAATGATTTTGTGTTCGTTCAGAAGGTCGCGGATGCGGTCGGATTCCGCCCAGTTTTTATCCGCGCGTGCCTGTTTGCGGCGGGCGATCAAATCGTCGATTTCCTCGTTGGACAGGCCGTCTGAAACAGCACCGCCTTGCAGAAATTCAATCGGATCGCGTTGCAACAGGCCGATGATGCCGCCCAAAGCTTTCAGGCAGCCGGCGAGGTGTACATCATTGGTTTTGTTCACTTCGCCTGCCAGTTCAAACAACACGGCAACCGCTTCGACCGTACCGAAATCGTCGTTCATGGCGGCGTAGAAACGGCGGGTGTAGTCGTTGGCGTTTTCAGATAAGTCAAACTCAGCTGCTGGTGTGTTTTTCAACGTGGTGTACAGGCGGGTCAGCGCACCTTTTGCGTCGTCCAAATGCGCGTCGGAGTAGTTCAACGGGCTGCGGTAGTGGGCGCGGAGGATGAAGAAACGCACGACTTCTGGGTCGTATTGTTTCAACACTTCGCGGATGGTGAAGAAGTTACCCAACGATTTGGACATTTTTTCGCCGTCCACACGGATGAAACCGTTGTGCAGCCAGTATTTGACGTGGCTGGCGATGCTTTGGCCGTGATGGGTTTGCGCGTGGTCGTGGCCGCAGGTATGACCGCTGGCACCGACGCTTTGGGCGATTTCATTTTCGTGGTGCGGGAACTGCAAATCCGCGCCGCCACCGTGGATGTCGAAAGTATCGCCGAACAGGTTTTCACTCATGGCAGAGCATTCGATGTGCCAACCCGGACGGCCGCTGCCCCAAGGGCTTTCCCATGCCGGCTCGCCTGCTTTGGCCGCTTTCCACAATACAAAATCAAGCGGATCGCGTTTGAAACCGTCCACTTCCACACGTTCGCCTGCGCGCAGGTCGTCCAGCGATTTGCCCGATAATTGGCCGTAAGCGGAAAACTCGCGCACGGCGTAATAAACGTCGCCGTTTGCGGCAGGATATGCCTTGCCGTTTTGAATCAGAGTTTCAATCATGGCAATCATTTGCGGAATGTTTTCCGTTGCCTTTGGCTCAATATCGGGACGCAACACACCCAAAGCATCAGCATCTTCGTGCATAGCCTGAATGAAACGTGCAGTCAGCTCGCCGATGGTTTCGCCATTTTCAGCCGCACGCGCGATGATTTTGTCGTCGATGTCGGTAATGTTACGCACATAAGTGAGCGGATAACCGCACTCACGCAGCCAGCGGGCAATCATGTCGAACACCACCATCACGCGGGCATGGCCTAAGTGGCAATAGTCGTAAACAGTCATGCCGCAAACGTACATGCGTACGTTTTTAGGGTCGATGGGGGAGAAGGATTCTTTTTGGCGGGTAAGGGTGTTGTAGATGGTGGTCATGATAATTAAAAATAAATTAAGTTATAAAGATAGTAAACTTTTATAAATGTATCGGGATGTAGCAAGTAAACCAAAAAATATAAATGTAGAAACCATCCCAATAAATAATGATGCTAAAAGTAAATATAAGATGGAATTAATTTTAGCATCTAGATTTTCTGAAAGGCTTTTAATAAAGAACTTGAAGCATAGAGCTGCGTATATAAAACTAAAAATAAAAGCAAATAATGGAGCAATCAATTGAAAATAGTTATTTTTACATAACACCATTATGGGGTAGGATAAACATATATTTATCAAGAATAAGATAACGATAGATGCCCGATAGTTGATATTATCTAGTGATTGTAAAATCTTTGGGAATGTAGTTGCAATTATTAGGCTCAAGTTAAAAATAGAAATAAAAGTATCAACGCTCAAATCATAACCTATTAAGTTATTAGCATAAAATAATTATGGACGGCCTTTTTTGCTCTAAGAAAGGCCGTCTGAAATTTTTTACTCCGGCTTAAATATTCCAGTATCCGTTTTAGGCTGCTGCTCGGCAATTTCGGCTTTTGCCGCTGCCTGTTCTGCTTCGGCTTTCTCAGCTTCGATGCGTTTTTTCTCGGTCAGATATTGGTTGATTTGGTGTACCAATTCCTGCGTGCCTTGGTGGGTCAGCGCACTGATTTGGAAGAGGCGCGGGGTTTCCATGTCGAATTGGAAACGGTCGTCGGGTTTGGGGTAATCCCAGCCGATGGCTTCGAGGAAGGTGGCGGTGCGTGCTTGGGCTTCTTCTTCGTCGAGCATGTCGAGTTTGTTCAGTACCAGCCAGCGTGGTTTGTCGTAGAGCTCTTCGTCGTATTTGCGCAATTCGTTGATGATGGCGAGGGCTTCTTCTGCTGGGT
>CAUSHT010000081.1:0-6717 GCA_963531275.1 uncultured Neisseria sp. | reverse complement strand
AGGCCGTCTGAAAAACAGGTTTCAGACGGCCTTTAACAGTAGCTTGGTTTTAAGCCAAAGCCACTTCCAAATTATCAATCAGGCGCGTGGTACCCAAACGGGCGGCGGCAAGCACCACCAATTCTTTATCGCCAACATGAGCCACTGCCAAACTGTGTGCATGGCGGATTTCAACATAATCAACCACCCAGCCGGCATTGGTCAAACGGCGGATACATTCGGCCTCAAGCTGGGCGTAATTAAGATTGCCGTTTTTCAGGGCGGCGGCAATGTTTTGCAACTCTTGATAGAGGCGGGGCGCTTCTGTGCGCTCTGCTTCGCTCAAATATTGGTTGCGACTGGAAAGTGCCAGGCCGTCTGAAGCGCGGCCGGTGTCGACGGGTACGATTTCGATATTGAAATTCAAGTCTTCGACAAAGCCTTTGATAATCGCCAGCTGCTGATAGTCTTTTTTACCGAAACAGGCGGTATCGGGTTGAACAATGTTGAACAACTTAGTCACAACGGTCGCAACGCCGCGGAAATGGCCTGGGCGGAATTTGCCGCACAATTCGTTTTGCAAATGCGGAGGCTCGACATTGAAACGCTGCTCCACATTCGGATACAGCTCTTTTTCATCAGGTGCAAACACGACGGCAACACCCTCGCCTGCCAATTTGTCGGCATCTTGCTGCAAAGTGCGCGGATATTTATCGAAATCTTCGCCTTGTCCGAATTGCAGGCGGTTGATAAAAATACTGACTACAACGTTATCGGCACGTTTTTTCGCTTCGCGCACCAGCGCAAGATGGCCTTCGTGCAGATTGCCCATGGTCGGTACAAATGCCACTTTTCCGGCAGTTTTGCGCCACTCGCGCAATTCTTTAATCGTATGAATGATTTGCATGGTTTGAAAAATCCTTTATCTTTTCCGCCGCTTCATCAACGGAAATCACGCGCCGATTATACGCTTTTATTCATTAAAAAGGCCGTCTGAAATAAGTTTCAGACGGCCTGGAATTTATTTTATCCGGCAAACGTATGTTCGACAGAAGGGAACGTTTTTGCTTTGACTTCGTCTACATAGGCTTTGACCGCAGCTTGAACGCTGTCTTTACCCTGCATAAAGTTCTTCACGAATTTGGCGGTTTTACCGGGGAAAATGCCGAGCATATCGTGCATCACCAAAACCTGACCGTCGCAATCCACGCCTGCGCCAATACCGATGGTCGGGCAAGAAACGGTCTCGGTCACTTTTTTCGCCAATTCCGCAGGAACGCACTCCATCAATACGATTGCCGCACCTGCAGCATCATGCGCTTTGGCATCGTTGAGCAACGCTTCCGCCTTGTCGCCGCGGCCTTGAACTTTATAGCCGCCGAATGCAAACACGGATTGCGGAGTCAGGCCGATGTGGGCGCAAACAGGGATACCGCGCATTTGCAGAAATTCAGTGGTCTCCGCCATCCAGACACCGCCTTCGAGCTTGACCATATGCGCGCCGGCCGCCATCAACTCAGCCGCCGCCGCAAATGCCTGCTCTTTGCTCTGCTGATACGCGCCAAACGGCAAGTCGCTGACAATCATGGCATTTTTAGTGCCGCGAGCCACGCATTCAGTGTGGTAGCACATATCCTGCAAGCTCACCGGCAAAGTGGACTGACGACCTTGCACCGCCATACCCAAAGAATCGCCGACCAGCAATACATCCACACCGGCATTGTCCATCAGCGCGGCAAAGCTGGATTCATAAGCGGTCAGCATGGCGATTTTTTCGCCCTCTGCTTTCATTTTTTGCAAAGTGTTTACGGTAATCATGGTGTTTTGTGTGTTCCGCCCGACGGGCAGCCCTTTGTTGTAATGGAAACGCGGTATTATAAGGTCTGCTTTTAAAATATCAAAGCATAAGCAAAAAGCCCGACTGCTTTCACAATCGGGCTTTTAATTGGTGCCGGCACCAAGAGTCGAACTCGGGACCCCCTGATTACAAGTCAGGTGCTCTACCAACTGAGCTATACCGGCTTACTGAAATGCCTTGCAGCACCATCAGTCTTTAACTGGTGCCGGCACCAAGAGTCGAACTCGGGACCCCCTGATTACAAGTCAGGTGCTCTACCAACTGAGCTATACCGGCAAGGAAGTCGGCATTATGCCGATAAGTTCCCATCTTGGCAAGCATTTTCAAACAAAGTTACTCACGAAATTATAAAAACCAATGATTTTAAAGAAAATTAAATACATGCCTTATCTTGCTATCCAACACGCTCAAAGGCCGTCTGAAAACCGCTCCAGCGCAAAACATCATGGTTTCTGTTAAAATAACGCCTTCTACATCTTTCCGTCTTTGCCCATGCCGCCCCGCCATCCTTACCGCCGCCTGCGCCCTGCCAAATCCCATCTGCCCGAAGTCGGCATTTCCGAAGAAGGCAATATCCGTTCCCTGCACTTGGGCAGCGACACCATTCAAAGCTCCATGAATGTCGATCATCCGTCCGAGCTGGTGTTGTCGTACAGCCGCGCCATGATGGGTTGGCTGCTGTTTGCAGAAACCCCGCCCAAACACATCACCCAAATCGGCTTGGGCGGCGGCTCGTTTGCCCGTTGGATAGACAGCTACCTGCCCGATACCAAGCAAACCGCTATTGACATCAATCCGCAAGTCATCGCCGTGGCGCGCAGCCTGTTTGAATTGCCACACGAAGGCGAAAATTTTGAAATTATAGAGGCGGATGGCGCGGAATATATTAAAGTGTTCCGCCACAATACCGATGTAATTTTGGTAGATGGTTTTGATGGCGAACAGATTATCGATGCTTTGGTGGAAGAGCCCTTCTTCCAAGACTGCCGCAACGCCCTCTCCCCCAACGGCGTATTTGTGACCAACTGGTGGAGCGGCGACCAGCGTTATCAACGCTTTGTCGAACGCCTGCTCAACGTCTTTGACGGCCGCGTACTCGAGCTGCCGGCCGAGAGCCACGGCAACGTAGCGGTCATGGCCTTCCAAAGCAGCCCCAAAGAACAAAATCTTGACAACCTGAAAAAACGCGCCGAAAAATTAAGCGAAAAATACGGCTTGGACTTCAAACGGATGCTTGCTGATTTGAAAGCCAACAATCAAAACAACGGCAAGAGTTTTTATCTGTAAACCGTTTCAGGCCGTCTGAAAAAACAAACAAGGACACACCCATGCTCAAACCCGACATCATTCAAATCCCCGGCCCGGCCGGTTTGCTGGAAACCATCTACCTGCCAAGCACACAAGAGTCCGCCCGCGGCGTCGCCGTCATCAACCATCCCAATCCCCTGCAAGGCGGCACCAACACCAACAAAGTCATCCAAACCGCCGCCAAAGCCTTATCGCAACTCGGCTTCCATTGCTACCTGCCCAATTTGCGCGGCGTAGGCAACAGCGAAGGCGAACACGACTACGGCCGCGGCGAAACACAAGACTGCATTGCCGTTATCGACTACGCCCGCGCGCAACATCCAGACGCACCGCAATTCGCCCTGGCCGGCTTCTCATTCGGCGGCTACGTTTCTACCTTTGCCGCCCAAGAACGCACACCTGATTTGCTGTTGCTGATGGGCGCAGCCGTCCATCATTACACCGACCGCCCGGAACCATCCGACGTTCCCGATGTCGCCAAAACATTGATGATTCATGGCGCGGAAGACGAAGTCGTCGAAATCAACAAAGCCCTGACATGGGCAGAACCCCAAGGCCTGCCTGTTGTGACCATTGCCGGCTCGTCCCACTTCTTCCACGGCAAGCTCATCGTTTTGCGAGATACGATTACACGATTTGCACCGGCTTTATTAGGTTAAAATTCGGCTACAAAATAAAACAAGGCCGTCTGAAAGCTTTTTCAGACGGCCTTGTTTGTATGAAACCTTATTATCTAAATATCAGGCTCAAGTATTCAGAAATCCATCAAGGATTTTCTACTTAACATATCAATTCTGAGTCAACCAATACTGCAAACCAATCAAAGTCTTACCATCTTTGATTTCATCGTTTGCCAATGCATTGCGCACCTCTTCCTTGCTCATCAGGACGGTTTCAGTAATTTCATCTTCATCGTTGCTTAACTCGCTGCCCAAACGCACGCCTTGCGCTTGGTAGAGATACATTTTTTCATCACAAAAACCGACTGCGGTATAAAAGGAGTACAACAGTTTGACGCTGTCGGCGACATATGGCGTTTCTTCCGCCAACTCACGCAAAGCGCATTCAGCAGGATCTTCGCCTGCAATATCCAATTTACCCGCCGGCAATTCCAAAGTCGCCTGATCGGCGGCATAACGCCACTGGTGAACCAAAACAACTTTGCCGTCTTCCGTTTCCGCCAACACACACGCAGCACCCGGATGGCGGATCACAACCCGTTGGCTTTCATTGCCGTTGGGCAGGCGCACCCGATCGCGACTGATGGTAACAAAAGAACCTTCGTAGATTGGCTCGCTGCTTAATTTAGTTTCTTTCAAATCCATTTTTTTACCTCATTTCCAAATTATTGAATATTAAAGGCCGTCTGAAATCCTTTTTCAGACGGCATAGATAAGCCTTACTCCCGAGTGCGTTCAATTTCAATACCAACCTGCGCCACATCGGGCAAGATACCCGGTTTCACAATACGGACACGCACTTTGGCCGCACCAAAATCATTTAAAATCAATTGGGCGATATGTTCCGCCAAAGTTTCCAGCAGTAAAAAATCCTGTTCAGCAAGGCTGCGGCGTACGACTTCGCATACTTCGCCATAATGGATGGTGTCGCCGATATCGTCGCTCGTGCCGGTACGCTCGGGAACGCTGATTTCCAAATCCAAAATCAAAGTCTGTTTACGCTCGCGTTCCCAATCATATACGCCGATTAAAGTATCGGCTTTCATGCCGTACAAAAAGATTTTATCCATTTGCCTGTCCGTTTTTTTGATAGAATAACCATTCCCATTTTAAGTAAAGCACCCAAAATGTTCAATGTACTTGCCATTATTGCCGCCTATCTTATCGGCTCCCTGTCTTTTGCCGTCATCGTATCAAAATATTACGGCATGGACGATCCGCGCACTTACGGCTCCGGCAACCCCGGTGCCACCAACGTCTTGCGCAGCGGTAAGAAAAAAGCAGCCGCACTGACCTTGCTCGGCGATGCAGTAAAAGGCTTGGTTGCCGTCATCTTGGCACGCTGTCTGCAAGATGCTTTAAATTTGTCTGATGCAACGATAGCCCTGGTCGCCATCGCCGCATTGGTCGGCCATATGTGGCCAATATTTTTCAATTTTAAAGGCGGCAAAGGCGTAGCCACCGCATTGGGCGTCTTGCTCGCCCTCTCCCCCGCAACCGCCCTGCTCTGTGCCTTGATTTGGCTGGTCATGGCGTTCGGTTTCAAAGTTTCCTCCCTCGCCGCACTGGTCGCCACCGTCTGCGCACCCATCTTCGCCTTCTTCATGATGCCGCACGCCTCTTGGGCATGGGCAACCGTATTCATTGCCGCATTGGTGTTATACCGCCATAAAAGCAATATTCAAAACCTGCTTCAAGGCAAAGAAAGCAAAATCGGGGATAAAGCCGGAAAATCTTAAAAGCGTAGATACAATCAATAAAAGGCCGTCTGAAGTCTATTTTTCAGACGGCCTTAATAGCTTTTATTCATACATAATCATTCAATCTTAATATACTCCACCGACAAAATTTCAATAACCTCCTGCCCTTCCGGCGTATTCAAGACAACTTCGTCGCCTTCGCGTGCTTTAATCAGGCTGCGTGCCAAAGGGGAAATCCATGAGATTTTGTTTTTAGCGGTATCGATTTCATCTACGCCGACGATTTTGACGGTTTGTTCCCGACCGTCTCCGCGCAGTAAGCCAACGGTTGCGCCGAAGAAAATCTGGTCCGTGGCTTCGCGCGCTTCTGGATCGACGACGACGGCAGCTTCCAAGCGTTTGGTTAGGAAGCGGATACGGCGGTCGATTTCGCGCATGCGGCGTTTGCCGTAAAGATAGTCGCCGTTTTCGCTGCGGTCGCCATTGCTTGCCGCCCAGTTAACGATTTGGACGATTTCCGGGCGTTCTTTGTTGACCAGATGATAAAGTTCGTCTTTCAATGCCTGCCAGCCGGTAGGCGTGATGTAATTTTTGGTTTCGGTACTCATGATGTGTTTAAAACATAATTAAAGGCCGTCTGAACGTTAATTTTCAGACGGCCTTTATTGTAAGTCAATTTACTTTATTCTTCATCATCGCTATCGCTGATACTGATGCTGTGTTCCATTTTGCTTGGATGTACTTTTAAGCCGCCGCAACCTGATTTTTCGGCGGAGAGGCGGTTTAGGTATGCTTCGTCGATATCGCCGGTTTGATAAACACCGTTGAAGCATGAAGAATCAAAGGATTCGATTTTCGGATTGAGTGCTTTGACTACTGCTTCCAAGTCTTCTAAGTTTTGGAAGACGATACCGTCCGCGCCAATTTCGGCTGCGATTTCTGCCGCGCTGCGGCCGTTTGCAATCAGTTCTTCACGGGTCGGCATATCGATGCCGTACACATTCGGATAGCGTACTTCGGGAGCGGCAGAAGCAATGTAAACTTTGCGTGCGCCTGCAGCGCGTACCATTTCAACGATTTCACGGCTGGTCGTACCGCGCACGATGGAGTCATCCACCAATAAAACGCTTTTGCCGTTAAACTCGGTTTCCATCGGGCTGAGTTTTTGGCGTACTGATTTTTTACGCGTTGC
>CAUSHT010000080.1:0-6733 GCA_963531275.1 uncultured Neisseria sp. | reverse complement strand
GCAGGAGCGGCGGCTGGGGCTGCTTCGGCAGGAGCGGCTGCAGGTGCTTCAGCAGCGGCAGTAGCAGCTGTATCGATGCGTGCCAAAACTTGGTCGGCAACAACGGTTTCACCGTCTTGCGCTACGATTTCAACCAATACGCCGGCTTGTGGAGAAGGTACTTCCAAAACCACTTTGTCAGTTTCGATATCGATCAGGATTTCGTCACGGGCAACTGCTTCGCCAACTTTTTTCTTCCATTCCAAGAGCGTGCCTTCAGATACGCTTTCAGACAGCATAGGTACTTTTACATCAATAATCATTTTGTGTCTCCAATGGCCCTTTCAGACGGCCTGTTGTGTGTTTTTAATTCTGCATATGGGCATTCCGCCTGAGCAGCCTCAGACGGAATGCCACTTGGTTTACAACGCTAAAGCGTCTTCAACCAATTGTTTCAATTGAGCAATATGTTTGCTTGAGTAGCCCACTGCAGGCGATGCGCTGCTTGGACGACCGGCATAAGACAGTTTTTGCTCTTCGCTGATAACGTCTTCGATGCGGTGGCGGATTTGGTAGAACGCACCTTGGTTTTTCGGCTCTTCTTGTGCCCAAACCACAGATTTTGCGTTCGGATATTTCGCCAGTTCAGCTTTAACCTCGTCGTATGGGAATGGATACAGCTGCTCAACGCGGACGATAGCAACATCATCTTCCAGTTTACGCTCGGCACGGCCAGCTTCCAAGTCATAGTAAACCTGACCGGCACACAATACCACGCGTTTCACGCTGTCATTGCTTGCACGTTCTGCGGTATCGCCGATAACCGGACGGAAGGTCGAACCTTCGGTGAAGTTTTCCAGCGGGCTCATTGCACCTTTGAAGCGCAACAGGCGTTTGGACATGAAAATCACCAGCGGTTTGCGGTATGAACCCAAGACTTGACGTTGCAAGATGTGGAACATTTGCGACGCTTCAGACGGCATGATGACTTGCATATTGTTCTCAGAACACAATTGCAACCAACGTTCTACGCGTGCAGAAGAGTGCTCAGGGCCTTGACCGTCGTAACCGTGCGGCAGGATGGTGGTCAGACCGCACAAACGACCCCATTTGGTTTCGCCTGAAGACAGGAATTGGTCAATAGTCACTTGCGCACCGTTGGCGAAGTCACCGAATTGAGCTTCCCAAATGGTTAGCTTGTCAGGTGCGGAGCAGGCAAAGCCGTACTCAAACGCCATCACAGCTTCTTCGTTCAAAATGGAGTCGATAACCAGGAACTCACCCATGCCTTCGCCCATATGGCGCAGAGGAACATAAGTACCGTCGTCCCATTTTTCACGGTTTTGATCGTGCAATACTGCATGACGGTGTGAGAATGTACCGCGGCCGGAGTCCTCACCGGAAATACGTACACCATGACCTTTAGTCAGCAGGCTTGCGTATGCCAAGGTTTCTGCCATACCCCAGTCGATGGCTTGTTTGCCAGATGCCATGGCTTTACGCGCTTCAATCACACGTTTCGCAGTCGGATGCAGGGCAAAGCCTTCCGGTACGGCGGTAAACTTCTCGGTAAGACGCTCAATATCGGCGGCAGGCAAACCGGTTTCGATGTGTTCGCGCCAATCTTTGCCTTGGTATTTGCTCCAATCGATTTGCGTACGTTGGAAGTTGCTCAAAGTTGTTTGTTCAACATGTTCGCCTTTGTCCAAAGCATCACGGTAGGCTTGAATGTAACCGTCAGCCTCAGCTTGAGTTACCACGCCTTCAGCAATCAGTTGCTCGGTGTACAAAGCACGCGCACCTGGGTGTTGCGATACTTTTTTGTACATCATCGGTTGAGTCAAGGTCGGATCATCGCCCTCGTTGTGGCCCCATTTACGGTAGCAGACAACGTCGACCACGATATCTTTATGGAATTTTTTGCGGTAATCCAAGGCAGCTTGGATGGCAAAGCAAACGCGTTCAGGATCATCGCCGTTCACATGGATAACCGGAGCGGAAACCATTTTCGCGATATCGGTACAGTGTACGGTTGAACGGGTATCGCGGGTATCGGAAGTCGTAAAGCCGATTTGGTTGTTGATCACGATGTGAACAGTACCACCGGTGGTATAACCGCGTGTTTTAGACAGGTTGAATGTTGCTTGGTTAACACCCAAACCGATAAATGCGGAGTCACCGTGAATCAATACCGGCAAGACTTTATCGCGACCGTTTTCACCCAAACGTTTTTGTTTGGCGCGCGCAGAACCTTCCACTACTGGGTTAACGATTTCCAAGTGTGACGGGTTGAATGCCAAAGAAACGTGCATCGGACCGTGTGGCGTAGCGATATCGGAGCTGAAGCCCATGTGGTATTTCACGTCGCCGCTAGGCAATTTGATTTCGGCACGGCCTTCAAACTCAGCGAACAAATCGCTGGGTTTTTTGCCCAAAATGTTCACCAAAACATTCAGACGGCCACGGTGTGCCATACCGATGATGACTTCTTCCACGCCGTCTTTACCGGCATTTTGAATCAGGTAGTTCAAACCGGCAATCGCGCTTTCGCCGCCTTCTACACCAAAGCGTTTTTGGCCGACATATTTGGTATGCAGGTAGCGTTCCAGAGTTTCGGCAGCAGTCATTTCTTTCAAGATACGGCGTTTTTGTTCAACGTTGTAGCTTGGCGTAGACAGTACGCTTTCAAAATAATTGCGAACCCAGCGACGCTCTTCGGTATTTGGAATGTAGATGTACTCTACCGCGATATGGCCGCAGTAGGTTTGTTTGAGGTTGCTGATGATTTGGGACAGAGGCAGTTTGCTCTGACCGGAAAAATCGCCCTCGCCCATATTGAACTGAAGCGCCATGTCGGCATCTGACAGACCGTGGAATTTAGGATCGAGCGCTTCGATATTTTGAGGAGGAATACGTTTGAGCGGATCAAGTTGGGCTGCACCCACGCCTTGGATACGATAGGCAGAAATCAGTCGCAAAACGCTGACTTGCTTTTTCATCATTGCCTCATCTACGCCGCCTGCGACGGCTGCGGCAATTTTCTTTTTAGCCAAAGTGGCAAATGATTCACGAATCGGTGTATGGGCAACATCGACAGCGACTGCGCCCGGCTGTTTACTCAAATCGGTAAAGTACTGTTTCCATTTTTCATCGACAGATTCCGGATTATCCAGAAACTTTTCATACAACTCCTCGATGTATGGCGCATTAGAACCAAACAGATAAGAGAAATTGAGTTTTTCGTCCATCATGGCGTGAGCTCTTTTCTTTAAAATATAAACAAAGGGTAGAATTCCGTGTTCTCCGAACGGAATTCAGGCCGTCTGAAATGACACTTTATTCTACCCTATTTCAAATCAAATTACCTGCTATCAACTTAATTAATTACGACCAACCTCATTGAAAACGGCAATTCGATTTTTTCAAACGACTTTTCAACAATATATTAATGTATTGTCTATTAGCGTTTATCTACCGGAACGTAATCGCGACGCTCTGCACCGGTATAAAGTTGACGTGGGCGACCGATTTTCAGTGCCGGATCGCTAATCATTTCATGCCAATGAGAAATCCAACCTACACTGCGCGACAATGCGAAGATAACGGTAAACATTTCAGTTGGAATGCCCAATGCGGACAAGACGATACCGGAGTAGAAATCGACGTTTGGATACAGCTTGCGTTCAACAAAGAACGGATCTTTCAGTGCAATTTGTTCCAATTCCATCGCCAGCTTGAATTTAGGACTGTCTTCCAAGCCCAATTCTTTCAAGACTTCATAGCAGGTTTCGCGCATGATGTTGGCTCGTGGGTCCATATTGCGGTATACGCGGTGACCGAAGCCCATCAGACGGTATTTGCGTTGTTTCACACCTTCCATGTATGCGGCAACATTAGATACATCGCCGATTTCGTCCAGCATTTTCAACACAGCTTCGTTTGCACCGCCGTGTGAAGCACCCCACAGACAGGCGATACCGGCAGCGATACAGGCAAATGGGTTCGCACCAGAAGAGCCGGCCAAACGTACAGTCGAAGTAGAAGCGTTTTGCTCATGATCGGCATGCAAAATAAAGATGCGGTCGAGCGCGCGAGCCAATACTGGATTAGGTTTGTATTCTTCACATGGTGTCGCAAACATCATGTGTAAGAAGTTTTCAGCATAGGAAAGGTTATTTTTTGGATAATTGAACGGCAGACCGTTGGAATAACGGTAACACATTGCCGCAATTGTCGGGATTTTGGAGATTAAGCGGTAAATCGCAATTTTGCGGTGCTCAGGGTTAGCAATATCCAAGCTGTCTTGGTAGAAAGCAGACAAAGCACCAACTACGCCAACCATCATCGCCATCGGGTGCGCATCGCGACGGAAACCTCGGAAGAACCAAGTCAGCTGCTCATGCAGCATAGTATGGCGACCGACTGTGGCATCAAATTCTTTTTTCTGTTCAGGGGTAGGCAGTTCGCCGTAAATCAACAGATAGCAAACTTCCAAATAATCGGATTTTTCGGCCAGCTGCTCGATAGGATAACCACGGTAATACAACAGACCTTCATCGCCATCAATATAAGTGATTTTGGATTCGCAACTTGCAGTTGACACGAATCCAGGGTCGAAGGAAAACAGACCTGTATTTTTTGTTAAAGCACGAATATCAACCACATCATGGCCGATACTTGCTTCCAATACTGGCAGTTCCAAGGTCTCTTGATTTGGGGTGGTGAACTTGACTGATTTAGACATTCTTAAACTCCTTTGTAAGTTGGGGCTTTCGTTGCCGCCTAAGCAGCACGGTCCTTTTTTTCAGACGGCCTCAGTATGGAAAGAGCTTGTTCGGATTGGCATCACAAACAAGCTCTATAACACGTCATGCCTGTCTGATTTTTTCAAGCATGGGAATCAGGTGTTTCTTGTCCGTCGCCGAATGTCCGTTAATCAAGGCAAGCAACTCTTGGTCTTGAAATTCGAGGATTTCGGAAAATTCGGACAACTCCTGATCACTCAGGTGCTCGAATTCTTTTTCCATAAACCTGCCGAAGATTAAGTCTAATTCCAACAATCCCCGGCGGGTTTGAAAACGGATTTTCCGTTTGGCAATATCATCAAAAACCATCATTTCTTAAACGGCTCGTTTCAACATAATCTCTTTAATCTTACCGATGGCTCGGGTCGGATTCAAGTGTTTAGGACATACGTCTACGCAGTTCATAATGGTGTGGCAACGGAACAAACGGTATGGGTCGTTCAGATTATCCAAACGCTCATTCGTAATGGTATCACGGCTATCTGCAATGAAACGGTAAGCATTCAGCAAGCCAGACGGGCCAACAAATTTATCAGGGTTCCACCAGAATGACGGGCAGGCAGTCGAACAGCAAGCGCACAAAATACATTCGTACAAACCGTCCAACTCTTTACGCTCTTCCTGAGTTTGCAAACGCTCTTTGTCCGCATCAATCGGATTGTCGTTGACAACATAAGGTTTGATGGAATGATATTGTTTGAAGAATTGGGTCATGTCCACAATCAGGTCGCGGATAACAGGCAGACCCGGCAGAGGACGGATTTTAACCGGCTGTTTCAGGCTGCGCAAATCAGTCAGACATGCCAAGCCGTTTTTGCCGTTGATGTTCATACCGTCAGAACCGCAAATACCTTCGCGGCAAGAACGGCGGAAAGACAATGTATCGTCTTGTGCTTTCAGGCGCACCAAAGCGTCCAAAAGTTTAACGTCGGTTGGTTCCAATTCCAACTCGTAACGTTGCATATAAGGCTTGGCATCAACGTCCGGGTTGTAACGGTAAATTTCAAAACTCATTTTTTCCATGAGAAGTGTTCCTTTTCTCATAAACTGCCCAATGATTTTGTATTATGAATTCAAGCAGTTCAATGTGGGTATGGTTAGGTTTCAGACGGCCTTTAAGATAAAGGCCGTCTGAAAACTCATCAATAAACGCGTTTAGCCGGTTTGATGTATTCCACGCTCAAAGGCTTGGTATGTACCGGTTTGTAAGACAAAGTATTGGTATCTGAATGATACAGAGTATGTTTCATCCAGTTTTCGTCATCACGCTCAGGATGGTCGTCTGAAGCGTGCGCGCCGCGCGATTCTTTACGTGCTTCGGCAGACACCAAAGTCGCTTTCGCTACTTCAATCAGATTATCCAATTCCAAAGCTTCGATACGCGCGGTATTCCACACTTTGCTCTTATCTTTGATTTCAGTACGTTTCACACGCTCGGCAATCGCCATGATTTCTCGAACGCCTTTGCTCAGAATCTCATCGGTACGGAACACGCCGGCGTGCAACTGAACAGAACGTTGCAGTTCACGACGCAAAGCATCAACGTTTTCACCGCCGGTTTGGTTGTCCAAACGCTCGATACGTTGACGGGTCAATTCGCCGGCATTAGCAGGCAAAGGTTTCCAACCGCTTTGCTCTTTGATGAATTTAATCATGCTGTCGCCAGCAGCTTTACCGAATACCACCAAGTCCAACAGGGAGTTGGTACCCAAGCGGTTCGCACCGTGTACGGAAGCACAGGCGCACTCACCTGCGGCATACAGGCCTTTTACAGGCACTTCGTATTCGTCGCCTTGAGGAACGACAACTTCGCCATGATAATTGGTCGGAATACCGCCCATCATGTAGTGGGTAGTCGGCACGACAGGAATCGGGTCTTTAATCGGATCGATACCGGCAAACTGAATGGAAATCTCGCGGATGCCCGGCAGTTTTTCCATAATTTTTTC
>CAUSHT010000079.1:0-6746 GCA_963531275.1 uncultured Neisseria sp. | reverse complement strand
ATCAACGGCATCACAATATTTTTCAAAGCATAAAAAAGGCCGTCTGAAACCTTGCGACCCGCAAAGTTTCAGACGGCCTTTCATCGTTTTTATTCAAAAACTTACATGACATTCAATACATCAATGCCTAACAACTCCAAGCCTTGTTTCAGCGTGTCGCCGGTCAGCTTCGCCAGTTGCAGTCGGCTGTTGCGGGTTGCGCCCTCTGATTTCAAAATCGGGCAGGCCTCGTAAAAGCGGCTGAACAAGGTGGCGATTTGATAGAGGTAGGCGGCGAGGTAGTGCGGATACGCGGTATCTGCCACGCTTTGCAGCACGTCTTCAAATTTCAACAGCTCGGCGGCCAGTTGTTTTTCCAAAGGTTCGGTCAAAACGGTGGGCGCGGTTGCGTCCCATTCGCCGGCTTTGCGGAATACGCTTTGCACGCGAGTGTAGGCGTATTGCAGGTAGGGGGCGGTGTTGCCTTCAAACGAAAGCATGGCGTCCCAGTCGAACACATAATCGCTGGTGCGGTTTTTGCTCAAATCAGCGTATTTGACCGCGCCGATGCCGACAACTCGGGCAATTTTCTCTGCATCACTTAATGCTGTATCAGTATATTCCTCTGCTCCGCTGACAATCTTGTCAATCTTATCGATAGGAAGATGATACACAACATCGTTTTCCAAAGTAATTTCCAACTTTTTATTTTCTAAGTTGTACTTTAATTTATTTTTTAAATTATCAGAATTAGTTAAAGAAGAAATCTTTTTTAATCCATCTTCTAATTCTGTTGTTAATTGCCATTTTGGATTTTTCTCTTTTACGACTTGTTCGGCTCGATTGACTGCTTCATCAAGCAAATCAACCAGTTTCACAGTGTCGCCGCTGCGCGTTTTGAACGGTTTGCCGTCTTTGCCCATCATGGTGCCGAAGCCGATAAACTCAGCTTTTACATTTTCCGGCAAATAGCCTGCTTTGCGGGAAGTGGTAAAGAGTTGCTCAAAATGCAGGGCTTGGCGGTGGTCGACGACGTACAGCAGGCGGTCGGCGTTCAGACTGCCTATGCGGTAGCGCAGGCACGCCAAGTCGGTGGAGGCGTAGAGGAAGCCGCCACCTTGTTTTTGCACGATAAATGCGGCAGGTTCGCCTTCTTTGTTTTTGAACTCGTCCAAGAATACGACTTTCGCGCCGTCGTCTTCGACCGCCAGACCTTTTTGAACCAAATCATCGACCACGGGTTGCAAATCGTCGTTATATTTTGATTCGCCCGCCACGTCTTCGGGGCGCAGTTTCAAGCCCAGCGTGTCGTAAACGGCTTGGGCGTGCGAGAGCGAAATATCGACAAACTGTTTCCACAACGCCAACACGGCCTCATCGCCGCCTTGCAGTTTCACAACGTATTCGCGCGCGGTGTCGGCAAAGGCAGGGTCTTCGTCAAAGCGCACTTTGGCGGCGCGGTAAAATTGCTCCAAATCCGCCAGCTCAAACGCAGCATTGTCTTTTTGCTGCTCGACCAAATAAGCAACCAACATGCCAAACTGCGTACCCCAGTCGCCGACATGGTTTTGACGGATAACGGTGTTGCCCATAAATTCCAACACGCGTGAAATGCTGTCGCCGATGATGCTGGAACGCAGGTGGCCGACGTGCATTTCTTTGGCTAGATTAGGCGAAGAATAGTCGATAACGACGGTTTGCGGTTTGTCGGTTTTTGCTATGCCGAAACGCGCGTCGTTCAAAGCTGCGTGAATGTTTTGGGCGAGAAATTCGGGGCGCAGGCGCAGGTTGATGAAACCCGGGCCGGCGACTTCCGCGCTTTCAATCACGGCGTTGCCCGCCAATGCTTCGGCCACTTTTTGCGCCAACTCACGCGGATTTTGTTTGGCTTTTTTCGCCGCACCCATTACGCCGTTGATTTGGAAATCGCCGAAGTCAGGATTTTTCGCCGCCTGCAATACGACAGGGCTGTCGGACAAACCGGCAGCGGCAAAGGCTGCTTGGGCTTCACGTTCGACGGTTTGGTATAAATTCATGTTGTCGGTCTCTATCAATTCAAATCAGGCGGTATTTTAAAAGAATTTCGGGCTTTAAAACAGGGCAAGCTGCAATACTTTTCCAGCAGCTTGTTATATGATTGCATTCTGATTCAACGATTTTGCTGTAAAGGCCGTCTGAAAGGAAAAGCCATGAACCCCAAAAATACGCTTTGTCTGATTGTCGATATTCAAGAACGCCTGCTGCCCGCCCTTTCCGGCGCGGACGAAATGTTGGAACGCTGCCGCCTGCTGATTCAAGGTTTGACGGCTTTGGACGTACCCTTTGCCGTAACCGAACAATATCCGAAAGGTTTGGGCAACACCGTATCTGCCGTATCGCTGCTGTTGCCTGAAGGCACGCCTGTTGTCGAGAAAACCCGATTCTCGGCGTTTTTACCCGAAATTCAGGAAATATTACGCAAAAACGACATCAAAAACATTATTTTGGTGGGTGCGGAAGCACATATCTGTATGCTTCAGACGGCCTTGGATTTGAAGGCGCAAGGTTACGCCGTATCCCTGCCTTTTGAATGCACCGCCTCGCGCACAACGACCAACCGCGACAATGGTTTGGCGCAAATGAGCCGTCAGGGCATTACCATTTCCAATGTCGAAAGTATTTTGTTCCAACTGCTCGGCGATGCCAAACATCCGGCCTTTAAGACCATCTCCAAACTGATTCAATAACAGGCCGTCTGAAATACAATACACCATCCGCCCTGCCCTGCGCCAAGACTTGCCCGCCATCGTCGATATTTACAACAGCACCGTAGCCACGCGCCAATCCACGGCCGATTTGTCGCCGACCACGGTTGCCGAACGCGAAATGTGGTTTGCCGCGCACACGGACAAACGCCCGATCTACGCCCTTTATGATGCCGACGGCACCGTATTGGCTTGGGACAGTTTCAGCGACTACCATCCGCGCTATGCCTACCACATCAGCGCGGAAGTCAGCATTTATGTTCGCCACGATATGCGCGGTGCAGGCGTGGGCAAAATCCTGTTGCGGCACATGCTCGAACGCGCGCCGTCCTTAGGCATCCGCAACGTCATCGCGCTTGTGTTCGGCCACAACTATCCGAGCCTGAACCTGTTTCACCGTTTCGGTTTTGAAGAATGGGGGCGGCTGCCGCAAGTCTGCGATTTGGAAACCATGTTGGCAGACGTGGTGATTTTGGGCAAAAGGATTGTGGATTGATGACGACAAAGGCCGTCTGAAAACTGAATTCAGACGGCCTTTTTACGGTAAAACCTTTATTCCGGTTTCTTCGCCAGCATGGTGACAAATTTAAACTGAATCGGATTGCCGAATTCGTCTTTCGCATGCATCGAACCCAGCTCTTCCTTGTATTCCACCAATTCCCAATCCTTATAGTATTCGCGCAGTTCGCCCTCGCTAAACTTGAACGGGAACGGCATCGGGCAAGGGAAATCTTCCGTATCCATCGCAGACACGATCAAGTTGTAGCCGCCGGGGTTGGTGTGTTCCTTCATATTGGCAATCACGTCAGGAACGTAACGCGGCATCAGGAACATAAACACCACGGTCGCCACCATATAATCGAAGTTTTCCTGAATATTGGCGGCGTTGAGGTCGTATTCAAACGCGCGGACATTCAGTTCTTCAATACGCGCCAGCTCTTCCACGTTTTGAACCGCATGGGGGTTATTATCGACAGCGGTAACGTCAAAACCTTTCAAACCCAAATACAGTGCGTTTCGACCCTGACCGCAGCCCATATCCAAAACCTTGCCGACAGGCACAATGCCTTCGGCGGCGCGGACGGCCGAATGTGTCGCGCTCATGCCGTATTTCTTATTGAAATAGTCCGCCGCCTCGCAGTAAAACGACAGTTGGATTTCCGTGTCTTGCGTTTGCGGCGCGATAAAGTGCCATGCTTGCGGATGGATAATCCAATCATCGCTTTCAGGCGTCAGCTCGTGCGTAGCCGTAATATTGCCCGCTTCGTCCACTTCATTGAAGTTCAGACGGCCTTGGAGGACATTGAGGCAGCCCCAAGTACCGGAGGCAGTATTGTGTTTGGACAACAAGGCTTCGGGAATCTCGTCCGCCGTCCACACCGGCATCTGTTTGTAACAAAACAATTCTTGCTGTTTGCTCATCATGTTTCCTTTCTATTTTGACGGTTTCAACACAGCTTCTGCCAAAGCTTTTTGAATGGCAATCACGCTCTTGTCGCTTTTAAACTGCAAGGTTTCGGTCGGCGCTTCGCCGGAAGAAACCCAAATTTTCAGCTCGGCATCCAAATCGAAATGGCCCGAGGTTTCCACCGAAAAGCGTGACACGGAACGATACGGAATCGAACGGTAAGACACTTTCTTGCCGGTCAAACCCTGTTTGTCCACCAACACCAGCCGATATTCGGTAAACACAATCAAATCGCGCACCAGGCTGAATGCCATTTTTACCTGTTCGCCATCAATCAGGATATTCGCCAAATCGCGTTCCACCGCATCGGCGTCTTTTTGCGAAGCATTGCCCAAAAGACCGCTGAATAATCCCATATCTGCCTGCTTTCTATACGAGTGATAAGTCAGGGTATTTTACACGCGCAAAGCGTATTTGCCGATATTTCAGACGGCCTTATGTTATGATACCGCCTTATTCGACAAAGACATGCCCATGGATAAACCCGTTTACCTCTACACAGACGGCGCATGCAAAGGCAACCCCGGCGCAGGCGGCTGGGGGGTGTTTATGCGCTACGGCACACATGAAAAAGAACTGTTCGGCGGCGAAGCCGAAACCACCAACAACCGCATGGAGCTGACCGCCGTCATCGAAGGACTGAAATCCTTAAAGCGCCGCTGCCAAGTCGTCATCTGCACCGACTCGCAATACGTCAAAAACGGCATGGAAAGCTGGATACACGGTTGGAAAAAAAACGGCTGGAAAACCGCCGCCAAAAAACCGGTCAAAAACGATGATTTATGGAAAGAGCTGGATAGTTTGGTTCAACAGCATGATGTCCGCTGGACTTGGGTAAAAGGCCATGCCGGACACCCTGAAAACGAAAAAGCCGACGAGCTCGCTAATCAAGGGGCGGCAAAATTTGTATAACGCTTCACCCATGACTGTACTCAAATATCTCAAACCATTCTTTTGGATTGCCATCATTGCATTGATTTGTGTGACGCCAATAGCACTTATGTTCGCCTATTCGCCCTTTCATGATGTCAATGATTTTTTTCGCTTTGGCTTGTGTGATCACGTTAAGAGTGCCGAAGAATGTGCCGACTGAATCACGCCCGCCTATTTATTGTGGTGGTTTATACCTGAACCGTGGCTTTTCGCATTCATATCTCTGACTGCCATTTACCTCGTTCTAAAAATCCTGATTGAAATCATCCGATTCCTATTCAGACTAAGAAAGAAAAAACCATGATCTGCCCCATCTGTACTGCCGACAACGAAGATATTTTGCTGCAAACGCCAAACCTGCGCGTGATCGCCGTCCACAACGAAGCCGGCGCACCGGCATTCTGCCGCGTTATTTGGAATGACCATGTTTCCGAGATGACCGACCTTTCCCCTGCTGAACGCAACGAAATCATGGAAATGGTGTATCAGGTTGAAGCCGCAATGCGCCAAGTCTTCCGCCCGGCCAAAATCAATCTGGCCAGCCTCGGCAATGTTGTGCCCCATCTGCATTGGCACGTCATCGCCCGCTTTGAAAACGACGCCAGCTTCCCCGCGCCGATTTGGGCCGCGCCCGTCCGCGAACACGGTATGACCTTGCCCGAAAATTGGCCGGAACAAATCAAAAACTTAATCGCTTAAACTTTCAGACGGCCTGTAAGGTCCGACACGCCAAGTTCAGGCCGTCTGAACATATAACGAAAGGAAAACCTCAATGAACTCCACCACGCGCCGCCATTTCCTGCGTACCTGCTCTGCCGCGGCAGGCGCAGGATTGTTGCAAGCCTGCGGCACAGGCACGACCACCACGCCGCAAACCAAAACCACTTCTACCACCGCGAAAGCCAAAACCGTGCAACCCAAGCAACCCCATCCGCCACGTTCCGGCGACAACCTCCTGCGCGTTGTTGCGCCGTCAGGCTTCGCCGAAGACCCCAACCGCGTGACCACCGGCCTGACCCGCCTCTACAACGCAGGCTTTACCGTGACCAACCAACAGGCAGGCAGCCGCCGTTACCAACGCTTTGCCGGCAGCGACGCCCAACGCGCCGCAGACTTTCAAGACGTTGCCAGCGGCCGTGTCGAAACGCCCAAAGTCTTGATGGGCCTGCGCGGCGGCTACGGCGCGGCACGCATCCTGCCGCAAATCGACTTTGCCTCACTCGGCGCCAGAATGCGCGAACGCGGTACATTATTCTTCGGCTTCAGCGACGTGTGCGCCGTCCAACTCGCCCTGTTGGCCAAAGGCAATATGATGAGCTTTGCCGGCCCGATGGTGTACAGCGAATTCGGCAAAGCAGACCCCAGCATCTTTACCATGGATTCTTTCATCCGCGGCACGACCAACAACGTCAACATCGTTGATGTCCCAACCATCCAACGCGCCGATGTCAACGTCGAAGGCACATTGTGGGGCGGCAACCTCAGCGTTCTCGCCTCCCTCGCCGGCACGCCTTACATGCCCGATATTCAAGGCGGCATCCTTTTCATCGAAGACGTCAGCGAGCAGCCCTACCGCATCGAGCGCATGCTCAATACGCTTTATCTGTCAGGTGTTTTGCAAA
>CAUSHT010000078.1:0-7142 GCA_963531275.1 uncultured Neisseria sp. | reverse complement strand
TGATGCGGCCCGGAGCGGAACGTTTGAACTCGTCTTTAAACGCGAAATAAGCAGCGTGCGGACCACCAAAGCCCATCGGCACACCGAAGCGTTGGGTATTGCCCAAAGCAATATCCGCGCCCAGTTCAGCCGGAGACTTCAGCAAAACCAAGCTCATGATATCGGCGGCAACGGCCACGATTGTGCCTTTGGCTTTCAGACGGCCGATAACGTCCTGCAGATCTTGCACGTCGCCATCTTTGCCGACGTATTGGAGCAGCGCGCCGAAGTATTCGCCGTCATCCGCTTGGGCAAAATCGCCGACCACCAGTTCAAAGCCGAAATATTTGGCGCGGGTTTTCATCACGTCCAAAGTTTGCGGATACACGCGCGCATCCACAAAGAAACGCTCGGATTTCACTTTACCCACGCGGTGCGCCATCGCCATTGCTTCGGCGGCGGCAGTCGCCTCGTCCAACAAAGACGCACCTGCCACAGGGAAACCGGTCAAATCGATACACACTTGTTGGAAGTTCAACAAAGCTTCCAAACGACCTTGGGCAATCTCCGCCTGATACGGGGTGTAGGCGGTGTACCAACCCGGGTTTTCCAATACGTTGCGCAAAATCACGTTCGGCACGCGGGTCGGATAATAGCCCAAACCGATATAGGATTTGTTGATCACGTTTTTCGCCGCAATGGCTTTCAGCCTCGCCAAAGCGTCCGCCTCGGTCAAAGCCTCGGGCAAATCGAGTTCGGACGGCATACGGATGCTTTGCGGCACGGTGTTGCCGACAAAATCGTCCATACTCTTCTCGCCGAGCGCTTCCAAAAGCGCAGCCTCGTCGCCGAAACTCAAATGACGCGCGGCAAATTCGTTCGGGTTGAACAATTCAGATAGTTTCATTTCTACTCCTTCGGTGTTATCGATATCAACACTGTTTTTTCTTGCAGATGTTGTTTCAGACGGCCTCCGCCCACTTTGGACGACATGCCAATATTTCCCCATAAACCGGACAGGTTTCCACATGCGCGCCGGGCAGGTAGCCGGTACTCATCAGAAATTCGCCGACGATTTCGCCGCCGACAAATTTGAAATGTTTTTTAAACAGCTTCACCCATTCATCCTTGTCGAGCGGATGGTTCGCATCCAGCCAGTTTTTGAATGAGCCGTATTCTTGCTGTATTTGTTTGATTTGTCGCGCGTTATAGATGGCTGCGTTGATTTTCAGGCGGTTGCGGACGATGCCTGCATCGGCAAGCAACCGCTCAATATCGGCTTCATCAAATGCGGCGACCGTATCGATGTCAAAACCTTTAAATGCCGTCTGAAATGCCTGCTGCTTCTTCAGTATCAGCGTCCAGCTTAATCCTGCCTGATTGATTTCCAACACCAGCCGCTCAAACAATTCATTGTCGTCCTCAATCGGAAAACCGTATTGCGTGTCGTGATAATGTTTGTTGGGATTGTCCGTATCGTCAGGAAGCGTGGCGACAAATTCGCAGTAATTCATGTTTGTTGAGGGAAAATTGAAACAAAGGCCGTCTGAAAGCATTTTTCAGACGACCTAAGACCTGCAATATCAAACAGGCGCAAAACCTGTTTGGATGTTTGCAAAAATCAAGCTACTTCGCCTGCGTATTGTTCGGCAGTCAGCAGACCGTCGTAATCGGCAGGGTTAGCAGGTTTGATTTTGAAGAACCAGCCTGCGCCGTAAGGGTCGCTGTTGGCAGTTTCCGGAGCGCTTGGCAAATCTTCGTTGACGGCAACGATTTCGCCTGCAATCGGCGCGTATACGTCAGATGCGGCTTTTACAGACTCAACTACACCGGCTTGCTCTTCGGCAGCCAGGTTTGCGCCGACTTCTGGCAACTCGACAAACACGATGTCGCCCAACAGCTCTTGCGCGTGGTGGGTAATGCCGACGGTGATGGTACCGTCTTCTTCAAGGCGCAGCCATTCGTGGCTGGCAACGTATTTCAGTTCTGCTGGGATGTTGCTCATGGTTTGATACTCCATTGATAGGGGGTTATTTTCAGACGGCATCTTCATGAATCAATATCCACGGATGCCTTGTTCAATGCTTTCTACAAACGTCCGTACCGGACGACAATTAAGACCTGCTTTCAGACGGCCCTTAACAAATAAAGGCCGTCTGAACCGATATTAATCAAACTGTTTTTGACCGTTGCGCACAAATGGCAGCTTCAGTACGCGCACGTCCACTTCTTTACCACGCATCAGCACTTTGGCGGTATCGCCGTCAAAGTCTTTCGGTACGCGCGCAATGGCGATGGATTGTTTCAGGCTTGGAGAGAATACGCCGCTGGTGGTTTCGCCTTGGCCTTTGTCGGTCAACACTTCCATATGCGCGCGCAGGATGCCGCCTTTGTCGAGCAACAGGCCGACCTGTTTCACGGCAACGCCTTTTTCTTTCAATGCCAGCAAGGCGGCTTTGCCGACGAAATCGCGGCTTTCGTCTTTCAAATCAACGGTCCAACCCATGCCTGCTTCGAGCGGGCTGGTATTGTCATCCATATCGTTGCCGTAGAGGTTCATACCGGCTTCCATGCGCAGGGTGTCGCGTGCGCCGAGACCGCAAGGCTGTACGCCTGCTGCTTGCAGGGCTTTGAAGAATGTGCCTGCTTCAGTACCCGGCAGAATCACTTCGACACCGTCTTCGCCGGTGTAGCCTGTACGGGCGACAAACCAGTCGTTGCCCAAGTCTGCACCTTGGAACGGTTTGAGATTATGGACGACATCCGCCCATTCAGGTTTGACGGTCAGGAGTTTTTCGATGGCTTTAGGACCTTGTACGGCGAGCATGCCAAGGTCGTAGCGCGGATTGAAGGCAACGCCGAACTCTTGTCCGACTTTGTGGAATTGCGCCGTGTCTTTTTCGCGGGTCGCGCCATTGGACACGATGCGGTATTGGGTTTCGGCTTCATTGGTGCGGTAAACGATTAAGTCGTCAATCACGCCGCCGTTGTCGTTGAGCAAAGCGGAATAAAGGGCTTTGCCGACAAAAGCGAGTTTGGCGACATCGTTGGCAATCAATTTGCGGAAAAAGGCTTTGGCATTTACGCCTGCTACGTCGGTAACGAGCATATGGGATACGTCAAACATACCGGCGTCGGTGCGCACGGCTTCGTGTTCGGCGATTTGTGAACCATAATGGATGGGCAGCTCCCAGCCGGCAAAATCTACCAGCTTCGCGCCTGCATCTTGATGGGCTTGATGAAATGGGGTGGTTTTCAGAGCAGTCATTCTCAAGTTTCTCCGGATTTTTTGTTCAGATGCCGCCCGCGCACCTGTGCGCGGATGACCCTATCTGTCCTTGAACCTGAGATTTTCGGCCGTATCCGCATGATGGCAAACCAGTCTGCTCACTGCTTTGCGCGGTTGTCTGAATGGTGGTTCAGACGGCCTTCTCCCCTTCGGTGGACGTTATTCCAACGCCGCTCTCCAGATTGTTTGTTTCAATGTGCAGTCCCTGATACCTGAGCGATTTAAGGGTGTCTGCGCCTTCGGTGGTTACATTGTAGTTGGGTGTAACACTCTCCTGCACATTTCCCGATTATGTCTTGAATCGGCGGTTTGGGCAAGTAGCCGATGAATATTTATGATGTGAATATCCGTCTTTTTATTGGGGCGGCAAAACTTGAGCCTTTATCAAATTGTTAGCTATGCGGCAAATGTTTTTGCAAAAGTCTCAGGCCGTCTGAAGCCCTTACCCGTTTTTCCTATATAATTCTGTTTTTTCGATTTATCCGCGCCCATCATGAACCGCCTCAAACGCATTAAAACCATCCTCTGCACGCTCTACCGCTACCGCCTTGCCGAGCTGATTGCCTCGCTGGTCCGTCCGGGTTGGGCGCGGACTTTCCTCAATATGCTGCCGCAGTCGTCCAAGTTCAAACACGAGACGCCTGCCGTGCGCCTGCGTTTGGCGTTGGAAAGCCTGGGGCCGATTTTCATCAAATTCGGACAGGTATTGTCCACGCGCCCCGATTTGATTCCGCATGATTACGCGGTCGAACTGGCAAGGCTGCAAGACAAAGTGCCGCCGTTTGACGCACAGCTTTCGCGCTCGCAAATCGAAAAATCTTTGGGCCAATCCATCGACACTTTATACGCGGAATTTGAAACCGAGCCTGTCGCCAGCGCGTCCATCGCCCAGGTACACAAAGCCCGCCTGCATTCGGGCGAACAAGTGGCGGTCAAAGTCTTGCGCCCCAACCTTTTGCCCGTGATCGAACAGGATTTGTCGCTGATGCGCTTTGGTGCAGGCTGGGTGGAGCGTTTGTTTTCAGACGGCAAGCGTTTGAAGCCGCGCGAAGTGGTGGCCGAATTTGACAAATACCTGCACGACGAATTGGACTTAATGCGCGAAGCCGCCAATGCCAGCCAGCTCGGACGCAATTTCCAAAACAGCGATATGCTGATTGTGCCGAAGGTGTTTTACGACTACTGCACCAGCGACGTGCTGACCATCGAATGGATGGACGGCACGCCGGTATCCGATATTGCCAAACTCAAAGCCGACGGCATCGATTTGCACAAACTTGCCGATTACGGCGTGGAAATCTTCTTCACGCAAGTTTTCCGCGACGGCTTTTTCCATGCGGATATGCACCCCGGCAATATTTTGGTCGCCGCCGACAACCGCTACATCGCCCTCGATTTCGGCATCGTCGGCACGCTGACCGATTACGACAAGCGCTATCTCGCCATCAACTTCCTCGCCTTTTTCAACCGCGATTACCACCGTGTCGCCACCGCCCACATCGAATCGGGCTGGGTGCCTGCCGACACGCGTGCGGAAGAATTGGAAGCGGCTGTCCGCGCCGTGTGCGAGCCCGTGTTCAACAAACCGATTTCGCAGATTTCCTTCGGCTTGGTGCTGATGCGCCTGTTTGAAGTCAGCCGCCGCTTCAATGTCGAAATCCAACCGCAGCTGGTATTGCTGCAAAAAACGCTGCTCAACATCGAAGGCTTGGGTCGTCAACTCGATCCCGATTTGGACTTGTGGAAAACCGCCAAACCGTTTTTGGTGCGCTGGATGAACGAACAGGTCGGCCCCAAAGCCCTTTGGCGCAACCTCAAAAACGAAGCCCCCGACTGGGCGCAAATCATCCCCTCCCTGCCGCGCAAAATCAGTGCGCTGATTGATGAAAACCGCCAGCAGGAAATGCGCGATGCCTATGTACATTTGGTTAAAGTACAGCAACGTCAAAGCCTGTGGCTGGGTGTGATTGCGGTTGTTTTGCTGCTGATTTTGCTGTTTAAGTAAACCGTAATACAGCTTTAAACGACATAACAAAAGGCCGTCTGAAATTGATTTTCAGACGGCCTTTTATATACCAACCTATTCTTTTTTCTCGTGCTGAACATGTCCGCTTTCGGCTTCAATATGCCGTCTGAAGCGCAAACCTGCAGCATGGTAAAACGGATGCGGCGAGAATTGGCGCGAGACTTGCGAAGCGAAGATGCAAGTCAGCAACATCCAAAACAGTAAATTTTGTCCACCCGTCATTTCCATTACCACCACGGCGGCGGTCAACGGCGATTGGGTCGCGGCGGCAAGAAATGCGGCCATGCAGAGCAAAACCGCGACATTGGACGCGTCGCCCAGTTGCGCGAAAGAAGCCATGTGTTCGCCTATCATCGCACCAATGGTTAACGACGGCGTGAAGATGCCGCCGGGAATGCCTGCCCAATAGCTGAACACGGTCGCCGCCCATTTTGCGGCGGCCAAGCCGATCGGCGCTTCATACGCGCCTTTAAGAGCGGCTGCGGCTTCGTGATAGCCCGTGCCATAGGTTTTGCCTTGATAAAACGTACCGAGCAGCGCCAGCAAGATACCCATTGCAAAGGCGACCACCAACAAATGACGGCGGATGAAACTGCGCCAGCGTACCGGTGCGAATGCCGCCGCGCCGCGATACAAAAAGCTGCCGAACAATCCGCCTGCCACGCCGCAGATGATGCCCGACACTGCAGCCCACATCAGCATATTTGGTAGCTCATGCCCTTGAAACCCTGAGAAATACGGGTTATTGCCCTGTATCGCCACTTGAATGAAACCGGCCGCCAACACGCCCATCAAAATTTGGCGCTCCCAACGCAAAAGCACGCCGCGCCCCAATTCTTCGATGGCAAAGACCACGCCGGCCAAAGGCGCGTTAAACGCCGCCGCCAAACCGCCGGCCGCGCCTGCGGCAATCAAATCGTTTTCCTGCATCCCCCTAAACGCCAGCCCGTGCTTTTTACACCACGCGCCCCAAGCGTTCATCACCGCCGCACCCACTTGTACAGACGGCCCTTCCCTACCGACAGACGCGCCCAACAGCATGGCGCAAAACGTCAGCGGAATTTTGAAAAAGGTTTCGCCCAGACGAATCAGACGGGTTTTCTGCGCACCATAAGGCAAAGACAATGAAGCGATGACCTGCGGAATACCGCTGCCGGAGGTGTACGGCGCAAATTTGCGCGTAAACCACGCCAAAAGCGGCAAACCCAGCGGCAAAGCCACCCACGCAAACCACGGATATTTTCCCACCAGCAAAGCGTTCCATTCCAAAGCCAAATCCGCCAAGTACGCAAACATCAAAGCCGTCAGGGCAACCAGTGCCGAGCCTGCCAGCAAAAACAGAAAGGCAATGCTCTTTTTGGACAGGCGTTTGGTTTGGCGGATTTTGTGGGCGAGGCGCGCCGCCCAAGTTTGGGGAAATTTCATCATAAACACGCAGTCAATGTGTTCAGACGGCCTTGATACTTTTCTCAAAGGCCGTCTGAAAACAAGGATAAAGGTTTTTAAGAACGGTAATCCGCGTTAATCGACACATACTCGTGCGACAAATCGCAGGTATAGACGGCCGCCGTCGTATCGCCGCGTTGCAAATCGATGCGGACGGTAATTTCCGGATGGTTCATCACCGCTTGTCCTGCTTCTTCGGTATAGCTTTCCGCGCGGCCGCCGTTTTCGGCCACCAACACGTCATCCAGCCACATTTTCAAAGCATCAACGTCCAAGTCTTCAATACCGGCATAGCCGACGGCTGCCAACAGACGGCCCAAGTTCGGGTCGGAGGCAAAGAAAGCGGTTTTCACCAAAGGCGAATGGGCAACGGCATAAGCCACTTTGCGCGCCTCTTCGCGG
>CAUSHT010000077.1:0-7159 GCA_963531275.1 uncultured Neisseria sp. | reverse complement strand
AATTGGGTGGACATAATATCTATCCTTGTGTTGAGTGTTTTTCAATGACGGAGTAGTACCCCGATATTTTCGTTTGTGAACAAATACGGCTTATAAACGAAAATTCCAAGAGTCAAATTCGAAAAAATTTTAATTATTTAAATATTTTCAATACGTTATATTAAGCTATGAAAATTCTGAAAAATTAAAATTTTTTGCAAACTGGCTAACCTGCAAATGCTATCAGTAATTGGGCAAACTGGCAAATCGCGCTGTTGATATTAATAGGAGGGTAGAGGTTGAATTGATGATTTTTTGAGAGTGCCCTCATGATGGTTTTTAAATTGAAATATTAAACAGACACGGTAAAAAATCTCTGTTGTTTTAATGAATAAATTCGAATATGAAAATTAATTTTCAAAATTTGTCTAAAATCGAAAATTAAATTTAAACTTTGAGTTTGGAAAAGAAAATTAGACCGTGTCATTTTTTACAAGCGAATGGGCCGTCTGAAGATTTTGGAAGAGGTTAAGAAAGAGTGAAATTCTAAGAAGACGATGATTGAGGATGGGAAAATTAAAAAAATGACATGCACAGGCTAGTTGAATAGCTGGGCATGTCATTTATCTAGTAGTCTGAGAATTTCAGACGGCCTTTAAACTGCAGAGGATTTTTGAGCAAATTGTTTCCATTGAGCTAAAAGCTCTTTGAGAACATCTTGCTGCTCATGTCCATGTTGGATGGCTTCTTGCAGCCAAAAACATGCGTTATTGATGTCTTTCTCTACACCCAGGCCGTGGTAATACAGACAGGCAAGATTATATTGAGCCATTGTATCCCTTTGTTTGGCTGCCGCTTCAAACCATTTCGCCGCTTGGGCATAATCGACAGGTACGCCTTGTCCGCTGTAATACATCATGCCAAGATTGGTTTGTGATTTGCTGTGTCCTCGTTCTGCAGACTGAAGGTATAGCTCCAGTGCTTCAGCATAATTCTGTGGGCGTTTTAGGCCATAGTGCGCTGCAAATGCCAGCTTGTACAGACGTTCAGCTTCTTGACGTTGGAGGGCGATCTCTTTAGTCAACTTGTAGTTTTGCTGGTTATTCAACGCGCTGTCAGATAGAAGTTTTTGGTAAGCGACAAGATTGCCTAAATCGGCTGCGCGTTGATAATACTGACGGGCGGTGTCTGCATCAACTGATCGTCCCAATCCGTAGCGATGGATATCTCCCAAAAGGCGCAAGCCTTCCGGATCATTTTGATCCGCAGCAGACTTAGCGTGTTGATAGGCCTTTTGAGGGTCTCGCTCGGTGTTTTTTCCCAAAAGATAGATTTCGGCAAGCGCTATATGCGCATTGCTGTCCCCTTGTTCTGCCGCTTTTTCAAACCATTCTAATGCCTCGGCAGGGTTTGATGCTGACAAGAGTTCTGCAAGAGAGGTTTGCGCCGGAACAATGTCGTAATTGGCGGCAATGCGTAAATGTTCGATTGCTTTTTCAGGATTTTGTGCGACACCTTGCCCCAATTTATATTGAAGACCAAGTTGCCAGTGTGCTGCAATAAATCCCTGTGCGGCAGATTGCTGGTAGAGTTTATGGGAATATTCTAAATCGGGGGTGCTTGAGTATTGGTAGTGTTGGGCTAAGAAATATTGAGCCTGAGGGTTTTGTTGCTCGGCAGCTTTCAATGCCCATTTGATTGCTTGCTGTTCATTGCCACTATCCGCATATAAACGCATCAGGCGTAGCTGGGCCGGGACCAAGCCTTCTTCGGCAAGTTCTTGATAGGCTGAAATAAGCGTTTCTACTTCTGCACCGTTATTTTCTTGTAATTGGAGAAGATTGTAGCGGGCATAGGAATGACCGGCTCTTGCCGCTTGTTTTAAATATTCAACTGCAATTGCCAAATCTTGTTCGTTTTCGTGGTTTTCAAACAGGCATCCTGCCAGCTGAAATGCAGCCTCGATATGTCCCGCCTCTGCTGCCTCACAGAGCAATGGAATAGCTTGCGCAAAGTCAGGTGGGTCTTGAGTAATTAATTTTTTTGCCAGAAGAAAAGATTCTTCATATTGTTGAGCATTCATCGTTTTTTATGTTTATGAAGGATTCAAAGATAAAATAATCGGCCGATAGGGTGCGGCCGTTATGATTTTGTAATTTTGGGGTTATTTACAAAAACAGGCAACCGTATTTGTATTTTTATACTTAGAATGATGGAATAAATTGTTTTATGCTGCATAAATACAACAGAAGATGGAATAAAGTGGGTTGAGAAAATACTTCTGCTGTTTGTTCAGTTCGAATTACTCTTCGTCCGGTTTTTTACGCCATAAAACAAGTAATTTACCAATGTGTTGAACCAGTTGGGCATCCAGTGTCTCACACAAGGCATTGCAAATTTCAATACGTTCTGCACGGTCATCGCCAAAAACGCGGACTTTAATCAATTCGTGTGCTGTCAATGCGGCGTCGGTTTCTTTAATGACAGAGTCAGTCAAACCTTGTTGGCCAACCATAACAACGGGATGAAGGTGGTGTGCTTGGGCTTTCAAGGCCAAAATTTCTTTGGTGCTTAGTTTGTTGTCGCTCATTTTGATAAGTATCCAATTAAAAAGAATAATGGCTATATTGTACGCGATTTAGAACATTTACGGGGGAAATAACGTACAATACTGATTTTAACTTAAGCATTTCAAATCAAGATGGCTGTACGCTCAAAATCTTCAAAAGCATGGCTGCATGAGCACGTCAACGATCATTATGTCCATATGGCACAAAAGGATGGATATCGTGCCCGAGCGGCTTATAAATTATTAGAAATCAATCAGAAAGATAAATTGATCAAGCCGGGTACGGTCTTAGCGGATTTGGGTAGTGCGCCGGGTAGTTGGTCGCAGGTGGCTGCCAAGCTGGTCGGTAAAACAGGGGCGGTGTTTGCTTTGGATATTTTACCGATGGATGCGATTGATGGTGTGTCGTTTATTCAGGGCGACTTTAGGGAAAATGCTGTTTTGGAGCAGTTTGAAGCCTTATTGGATAATCGTCCGTTAGACCTTGTAATCTGTGATATGGCACCCAATATGTCAGGCAATGCCGTAACCGACCAGGCACGCAGTTTTTACCTGTGTGAACTGGCTTTGGATTTTGCCTCGCAGCATTTGAAACCCGGAGGCAGTTTTTTGGTGAAGGTGTTTCAAGGCGCGGGCTATCAGGAATATACGGCGGCAATGCGCGAAATTTTTGCCAGTGTACAAACTCGAAAGCCGGATGCTTCCCGCAATCGTTCCAGTGAGATTTACCTATTAGGTAAAAATAAACGCTGACAATGTAGGGTGGGTGCTTTAAAATTCTTTCCCTTGATTTTATTTATTTTGTAACCATGGAGCCTGTTCAGTGGGGAATACCATTAAAAACATATTAGTCTGGGTAGTGGGTGGTGCTATGCTTTTAGCAGCATTCAATGCACTCAGCGATAAGCAGGAAGATAAACAGCAAATCGAATATTCTCAATTTATTCAGCAAGTTAATAGTGGCGAAGTATCCAATGTCAATATTGAAGGATCTGTTGTCAGCGGCTATCTGATTAAAGGTGAGCGCACCGATAAAACTGCCTTCTATACCAATGCGCCTTTGGATGACAACTTGGTTAAAACACTGTTGGACAACAAAGTACGCGTCAAAGTGACTCCGGAAGAAAAACCAAGCATGCTGGCCAGTCTGTTTTACAGCCTGCTGCCTGTTTTGTTGTTGATTGGTGCATGGTTCTACTTCATGCGCATGCAAAGCGGCGGTGGCGGTAAAGGCGGTGCCTTCTCTTTTGGTAAAAGCCGTGCGCGTTTGTTGGATAAAGATTCCAATAAAGTGACTTTTGCCGATGTTGCCGGTTGTGATGAGGCAAAAGAAGAAGTACAAGAAATCGTAGATTATTTGAAAGCACCCAATCGTTATCAAAGCTTAGGCGGTCGTGTACCGCGCGGTATTTTGTTGGCCGGTAGCCCTGGTACGGGTAAAACATTGCTGGCTAAAGCGATTGCTGGTGAGGCCGGTGTGCCATTCTTCAGTATTTCAGGTTCTGACTTCGTAGAAATGTTTGTCGGTGTCGGTGCGAGCCGTGTCCGCGATATGTTCGAGCAAGCCAAGAAAAACGCACCATGTATCATCTTTATCGATGAAATTGATGCGGTCGGCCGTCAGCGTGGTGCTGGTTTGGGCGGTGGTAATGATGAGCGTGAGCAAACATTAAACCAATTATTGGTTGAAATGGATGGTTTTGAAAGTAATCAAACCGTTATTGTGATCGCAGCAACCAACCGTCCTGATGTACTTGACCCTGCGTTGCAGCGTCCGGGTCGTTTTGACCGTCAAGTTGTTGTTCCATTGCCTGATATTCGTGGCCGTGAGCAAATCTTGAAAGTCCACGCTAAAAAAGTGCCTTTGGATGCATCTGTAGATTTGACTTCTTTAGCTCGTGGTACACCTGGTTTTTCAGGTGCGGATTTGGCAAACTTGGTCAATGAAGCTGCTTTGTTTGCCGGTCGTCGCAATAAAGTTAAAGTCGATCAAAGCGACTTTGAAGATGCGAAAGACAAAATCTATATGGGTCCTGAACGCCGCAGCATGGTGATGCATGAAGATGAAAAACGTGCGACAGCCTATCATGAGGCAGGCCATGCAATCGTAGCGGAAAGCCTGCCGTTTACCGATCCGGTTCACAAAGTAACGATTATGCCTCGTGGCCGCGCATTGGGTTTGACTTGGCAGCTGCCTGAGCGTGACCGCATCAGCATGTACAAAGACCAAATGTTGAGCCAGATCTCAATTTTGTTCGGCGGCCGTATTGCTGAAGATATTTTTGTCGGCCGTATCTCTACCGGTGCCTCTAACGACTTTGAGCGTGCAACTCAAATGGCACGCGAGATGGTAACGCGTTATGGTATGAGCGATAAAATGGGGGTGATGGTGTATGCTGAGAATGAAGGTGAAGTGTTCTTGGGTCGCAGCGTGACCCGTTCTCAAAATATTTCCGAGAAAACCCAACAAGATATCGATGCGGAAATCCGCCGTATTTTGGATGAGCAATACCAAGTGGCTTACAAAATCTTGGATGAAAATCGCGATAAGATGGAAACCATGTGCAAAGCGCTGATGGATTGGGAAACCATCGATCGAGACCAAGTTTTGGAAATTATGGCCGGCAAACAACCTAGCCCGCCTAAAGATTACAGCCACAATGTCCGTGATGACAAAGTAGAAGAGCCTGAAGCGCCTGTTGCGGAAGCTGCTGAACCTGTTGAGCAAAATGAGGTTCAGAATACTGAGTCAGTAGAAGCAGAAAAAACGGATAAATCTGTATAAGGTTTGTAACAGAAAACGGTAGCTTTTAAGCTGCCGTTTTTATTTTGAGGATAAGCTAAAGGCCGTCTGAAAAGTTTCAGACGGCCTGATTTTATTTGGTTAATTACAAAACAGCCAAAGCTGCTTCGTAGTCAGGTTCATTTGCAATTTCAGAAACCAACTCAGCGTGTAGAACTTGGTTTTGCTCGTTCAAAACCACCACTGCGCGGGCAGTCAGGCCGCGTAATGGGCTTTCTGTCAGTGTAACACCGTAATCGTTAGAAAAGCTGCTGCGGAATGTAGAAAGTGTCACTACGTTTTCCAAACCTTCTGCACCGCAGAAGCGGGCTTGTGCAAACGGTAAATCGGCAGAAATGCACAAGACGACGGTATTGTCCAAAGACGAGGCACGTTTGTTGAAAGTACGGACGGACTGGGCGCATACGCCGGTGTCAATGCTAGGGAAAATATTCAGCACTTTGCGTTTGCCTGCAAAGTCAGCCAATGATTTCTCAGATAGGTCTGCTGCTACCAATGTGAAATCAGGTGTAACTTGGCCGATAGCGGGCAAATTGCCGTTTGTAGAAATAGGAGAGCCTTGAAAAGTAACTTGAGCCATGATTCAGTCCTTGTGTCAGGGGAAAATAGGATGAGCAGGGTTTTAGTAATGGCGGCGACGGAAATAGAACATGCCTTCGCTGTCAATTTCTAAAATATAGCGGCCGTTTTGTACGGCGGCATAACCACTTTTGCCTTCGGTATAAGGTTGCAAAGCAGCGTGTGAAATCAGATAGTCGGTCAGTTTGCCGCCGTCTTGGGCAATATTGTCCACCATTTTTGCAAAGGCAGTGTGGCAGATGCCGTTGGCTGACCAGCCGGTTGAAACGCCTTTTTCATTTTTTTCCATGCATTGGCCGCTGATGACTTCTAAGTCGGTAGGGTGTTTGCCAATCAGATTGATGACGCCGCCCTCTATGCCGTTAATCGGATAGGTGCGTTGTTTTTTACCTTCTTTCGTTTCGCCTTCTTGAGCTGTACCTAAATCCAAACCGGCTATGGCTTGTTCATCGATATATTTAACTTTGAAGGTAGGCTTGGGCGCTTTGCCTGAAGTAGCATCATTGGCTGCAGTATCTTCAGCTTTACCGCCGCAGGCAGCCAATGAAAGGCTGAGCAAGATAAGGAGGAAGGTTTTTTTCATATGAGAAACCCTAGAAAATGATTATATTTCAAATGATAAACGATATTATGGCCGTCTGAAATATTCAGACGGCCTTGCTATTATTATTTCACCGGACGAATACCTACCGCATCGCGTACTTTATCTAACAATTCACGTGCTTCTTTACGCGCTTTTTGTGCGCCGGCCTGCAAAATGTCTTCAATTTGAGATGGTTTGGCTGTCAATTCATTGTAGCGCTCGCGCGGTTCTGCGAGCTCGGCATTGATCTTTGCACCCAAGAGTTTCTTAGCCTCACCCCAAGCAAGGCCTTCGGCCAGCATTTGTGTAAACTCGGCAGTTTCAGATGGCGTGGAGAAGGCTTTGTAGATTTCAAACAGAGGGCTTTCATCAGGCTGTTTCGGCTCGCCGGGTTCTTTCATGTTGGTGATGATTTTGTTCACCGATTTTTGGGTTTTCTTGTCATTTTCCCAAAGCGGAATGGTATTGCCGTAGGATTTGGACATTTTGCGTCCGTCTAAGCCGACCAAGAGTTCGACATTTTCGTCGATTTTTACTTCAGGTAGGGTGAAGAGTTCTTGGAAGCGGTGGTTAAAGCGACCGGCAATATCACGTGCCATTTCAACGTGTTGGATTTGGTCGCGACCGACTGGTACTTCATGGGCAT
>CAUSHT010000076.1:0-7169 GCA_963531275.1 uncultured Neisseria sp. | reverse complement strand
GCGATTAAAGAATTCTTCGGCTCTAGCCAATTGAGCCAATTTATGGATCAGACCAACCCATTGTCTGAAGTAACCCATAAACGCCGTGTATCTGCATTGGGCCCGGGTGGTTTGACCCGTGAACGTGCAGGCTTTGAGGTGCGAGACGTACATCCGACCCACTATGGCCGTGTATGTCCTATTGAAACACCTGAAGGTCCGAACATTGGTTTGATCAACTCATTGTCCGTTTATGCGCGCACCAATGATTATGGTTTCTTGGAAACTCCTTACCGCCGCGTTATCGACGGTAAAGTAACCGAGGAAATCGATTACTTGTCTGCCATCGAAGAAGGCCGCTATGTGATTGCACAGGCGAATGCTGATTTGGACAAAGACGGTAATTTGATTGGTGACCTGGTAACTTGTCGTGAAAAAGGCGAAACCATTATGGCAACGCCTGACCGTGTGCAATATATGGACGTGGCAACCGGTCAAGTGGTATCTGTAGCGGCATCTCTGATTCCGTTCTTGGAGCACGATGATGCGAACCGTGCATTGATGGGTGCCAACATGCAACGTCAGGCTGTACCGTGCCTGCGTCCTGAAAAACCGATGGTTGGTACCGGTATCGAACGTTCTGTTGCCGTTGACTCTGCTACTGCAATCGTTGCCCGTCGCGGCGGTGTGGTTGAGTATGTTGATGCCAACCGTGTGGTGATTCGTGTCCATGACGATGAGGCGACTGCCGGTGAGGTGGGTGTTGATATTTACAACTTGGTTAAATTTACCCGCTCTAACCAATCTACCAACATCAACCAACGTCCGGCTGTCAAAGCAGGCGATGTTTTGCAACGCGGCGATTTGATTGCCGATGGTGCATCTACCGATTTGGGTGAATTGGCTTTGGGTCAAAACATGACCATCGCCTTTATGCCGTGGAACGGTTACAACTACGAAGACTCGATTCTGATTTCTGAAAAAGTGGCTGCAGACGACCGCTATACTTCGATTCACATTGAGGAATTGAACGTTGTTGCCCGTGATACCAAGCTGGGTGCGGAAGATATCACCCGCGATATTCCGAACTTGTCTGAGCGTATGCAAAACCGTTTGGATGAATCCGGTATCGTATATATCGGTGCAGAAGTAGAAGCCGGTGACGTCTTGGTAGGTAAAGTAACACCTAAAGGCGAAACCCAACTGACTCCTGAAGAAAAACTGCTGCGTGCCATCTTCGGTGAAAAAGCATCTGACGTAAAAGATACTTCATTGCGTATGCCTACCGGCATGAGCGGTACCGTTATCGACGTTCAAGTTTTCACTCGTGAAGGTATTCAACGCGACAAACGTGCTCAATCTATTATTGATTCTGAATTGAAACGTTACCGTCAAGATTTGGGTGATCAATTGCGTATTTTCGATAATGACGCATTCGACCGTATCGAACGTATGATTGTGGGTCAAAAAGCCAATGGTGGTCCGATGAAGCTGGCTAAAGGCAGTGAAATCACTACCGAATATTTGGCAAGCCTGTCCAGCAAACATGATTGGTTTGACATCCGTCTGGCTGACGAAGATTTGGCCAAACAGTTGGAACTGATTAAATTGAGTCTGCAACAAAAACGCGAAGAAGCGGATGAGTTGTATGAGATCAAGAAGAAAAAACTGACCCAAGGCGACGAGCTGCAACCGGGCGTACAAAAAATGGTGAAAGTATTTATCGCCATCAAACGCCGTCTGCAAGCCGGTGACAAAATGGCGGGTCGCCACGGTAACAAAGGTGTGGTATCACGCATTCTGCCAGTGGAAGACATGCCTTACATGGCTGACGGCCGTCCGGTAGACATCGTACTGAACCCGTTGGGCGTACCTTCCCGTATGAACATCGGTCAGATTTTGGAAGTTCACTTGGGTTGGGCGGCAAAAGGTATCGGCGAACGCATCGACCGTATGCTGAAAGAGCAACGCAAAGCCAGCGAGCTGCGTGAATTCTTGAACAAACTCTACAACGGTAGCGGTAAGAAAGAAGATTTGGACAGCCTGACAGATGAAGAAATCATCGAATTGGCTTCCAACCTGCGTAAAGGTGCATCTTTCGCCTCTCCTGTATTCGACGGTGCGAAAGAGTCTGAAATCCGCGAAATGTTGAACTTGGCGTACCCAAGCGAAGATCCTGAGGTTGAGAAACTGGGCTTCAACGACAGTAAAACTCAAATTACGCTGTATGACGGCCGTTCAGGCGAAGCATTTGACCGTAAGGTTACAGTCGGTGTGATGCACTATCTGAAACTGCACCACTTGGTTGACGAAAAAATGCACGCCCGTTCTACCGGTCCGTACAGTCTGGTTACCCAGCAGCCTCTGGGCGGTAAAGCTCAGTTCGGTGGCCAACGTTTCGGTGAGATGGAGGTTTGGGCATTGGAAGCATACGGTGCGGCATACACGCTGCAAGAGATGCTGACTGTGAAGTCTGACGACGTGAACGGCCGTACCAAAATGTACGAAAACATCGTCAAAGGCGAACACAAAATCGATGCCGGTATGCCTGAATCCTTCAACGTATTGGTTAAAGAGATTCGCTCACTGGGCTTGGATATCGATTTGGAACGTTACTAAACAGAAGTTTTCAGACGGCCTTTCAAGGTCGTCTGAAAAAGTGGTTTTAGAATAAGAATGAAGCAATCGGCATTTGGGCCGTCTGAAATCAAAAGTACCGTTTCCCAATATCGAAAATCCGCCATGCGGTAAAAATACTTCCTTCAAGGAGCAAAAATGAATTTGTTGAACTTATTTAATCCGTTGCAAACTGCCGGCATGGAAGAAGAGTTTGATGCCATCAAAATCGGTATTGCCTCTCCCGAAACCATCCGCTCATGGTCTTATGGCGAAGTTAAAAAACCTGAAACCATTAACTACCGTACGTTCAAACCTGAGCGCGACGGTTTGTTCTGCGCCAAAATCTTTGGTCCGGTCAAAGACTATGAATGTTTGTGCGGTAAATACAAACGCTTGAAATTTAAAGGCGTAACCTGTGAAAAATGTGGCGTAGAAGTGACCCTGTCCAAAGTGCGCCGCGAACGCATGGGCCACATTGAATTGGCAGCACCAGTTGCCCACATTTGGTTCTTGAAATCCCTGCCTTCCCGCTTGGGTATGGTATTGGACATGACGTTGCGCGACATCGAACGTGTATTGTACTTTGAAGCATTTGTGGTAACCGATCCCGGCATGACTCCGTTGCAACGTCGTCAATTGCTGACTGAAGACGATTACTACAACAAACTGGACGAATACGGCGACGACTTCGATGCCAAAATGGGTGCAGAAGGTATCCGTGAATTGCTGCGCACCTTGGATATTACTGGCGAAATCGAAATCCTGCGTCAAGAGCTGGAATCTACCGGTTCTGATACCAAAATCAAAAAAATTGCCAAACGTTTGAAAGTATTGGAAGCCTTCCATCGTTCCGGTATGAAACTGGAATGGATGATTATGGATGTGCTGCCGGTATTGCCGCCTGATTTGCGTCCTTTGGTTCCATTGGATGGCGGTCGTTTTGCCACTTCCGATTTGAACGATTTGTACCGTCGCGTCATCAACCGTAACAACCGTCTGAAACGTCTGCTGGAACTGCACGCTCCTGACATCATCGTCCGCAACGAAAAACGTATGTTGCAAGAAGCAGTTGACTCGCTGTTGGATAACGGCCGTCGCGGTAAAGCCATGACCGGTGCCAACAAACGTCCGCTGAAATCGTTGGCAGACATGATTAAAGGTAAAGGCGGTCGCTTCCGTCAAAACCTGCTGGGTAAACGTGTGGACTACTCCGGTCGTTCCGTGATTACCGTAGGCCCATACCTGCGTCTGCACCAATGCGGTCTGCCGAAGAAAATGGCTTTGGAATTGTTCAAACCGTTCATTTTCCATAAATTGGAAAAACAAGGTTTGGCCTCTACCGTTAAAGCTGCGAAAAAATTGGTAGAACAAGAAGTACCTGAAGTATGGGATATCTTGGAAGAAGTGATCCGCGAACATCCGATTATGCTGAACCGTGCGCCAACCCTGCACCGTTTGGGTATTCAAGCGTTCGAACCTATCCTGATCGAAGGTAAAGCGATTCAGTTGCATCCGTTGGTATGTGCCGCATTTAACGCCGACTTTGACGGTGACCAAATGGCCGTACACGTTCCATTGAGCTTGGAAGCACAAATGGAAGCGCGCACTTTGATGCTGGCTTCAAACAACGTATTGTCTCCAGCTAACGGCGAACCAATCATTGTACCTTCCCAAGACATCGTATTGGGTCTGTACTACATGACCCGCGACCGTATCAATGCCAAAGGCGAAGGCAGCCTATTTGCCGATGTGAAAGAAGTACATCGTGCATACCATACCAAACAGGTTGAATTGGGTACGAAAATTACCGTACGTCTGCGCGAATGGGTGAAAAACGAAGCAGGTGAGTTTGAACCTGTTGTTAACCGTTACGAAACAACAGTCGGCCGCGCATTGCTGAGCGAAATCCTGCCTAAAGGCCTGCCGTTTGAATACATCAACAAAGCGCTGAAGAAAAAAGAAATTTCTAAACTGATTAACGCATCTTTCCGTCTGTGCGGCCTGCGTGAAACAGTTATTTTCGCCGACCACTTGATGTATACCGGTTTCGGTTTTGCGGCTAAAGGCGGTATTTCCATTGCCGTTGACGATATGGAAATTCCGAAAGAGAAAGCAGCCTTGCTGGCTGAGGCTAATGCCGAAGTTAAAGAAATTGAAGACCAATACCGTCAAGGTTTGGTAACCAACGGCGAACGTTACAACAAAGTGGTCGATATTTGGGGTCGTGCCGGCGATAAGATCGCTAAAGCGATGATGGACAACCTGTCCAAACAAAAAGTTATCGACCGTGACGGCAACGAAGTTGATCAAGAGTCCTTCAACTCTATTTACATGATGGCCGACTCTGGTGCCCGTGGTTCTGCGGCTCAGATTAAACAGTTGTCCGGTATGCGTGGTTTGATGGCCAAACCTGACGGCTCCATTATTGAAACGCCGATTACCTCCAACTTCCGCGAAGGTTTGACCGTATTGCAATACTTTATTGCGACCCACGGTGCGCGTAAGGGTTTGGCGGATACCGCGTTGAAAACCGCGAACTCCGGTTACCTGACCCGTCGTCTGGTAGACGTAACTCAAGACTTGGTTGTTGTTGAAGACGATTGCGGTACTTCAGACGGCTTTGTCATGAAAGCAGTAGTACAAGGCGGTGACGTAATTGAAGCGTTGCGCGATCGTATTTTGGGTCGTGTTACTGCATCAGATGTTGTTGATCCTTCAACAGGAGAAACATTGGTTGAAGCAGGTACACTGCTGACTGAGAAATTAGTCGATATCATTGACCAATCCGGTGTTGACGAGGTTAAAGTCCGTACGCCGATTACTTGTAAAACCCGTCATGGTTTGTGTGCACACTGTTATGGCCGCGACTTGGCGCGCGGTAAACTGGTTAACGCCGGTGAGGCTGTAGGTGTCATTGCTGCACAATCTATTGGCGAACCAGGTACTCAGCTGACCATGCGTACGTTCCACATCGGTGGTGCGGCATCCCGTGCGGCTGCTGCCAGCCAAGTGGAAGCCAAATCCAACGGTACAGCTCGTTTCAGCAGCCAAATGCGTTACGTTGCCAACAACAAAGGCGAATTGGTTGTCATTGGCCGCTCTTGTGAAGTTGTGATTCACGATGAAATCGGCCGTGAACGTGAACGCCACAAAGTACCTTACGGTGCAATCCTGTTGGTACAAGACGGCGAAGCCATTAAAGCCGGTCAAACTTTGGCAACTTGGGATCCGCATACCCGTCCGATGATTACCGAACATGCAGGTTTGGTGAAATTTGAAAACGTAGAAGAGGGTGTAACCGTTGCGAAACAGACCGATGATGTAACCGGTTTGTCCACTTTGGTGGTCATCGACGGCAAACGTCGCTCCTCCGGTGCTTCTAAACTGTTGCGTCCGACTGTCAAATTGTTGGATGAGAACGGTTTGGAAATCTGTATCCCAGGTACGACTACGCCGGTTTCTATGGCGTTCCCGGTCGGTGCAGTGATTACTGTCCGTGAAGGTCAGGAAGTCGGTAAGGGTGATGTACTGGCGCGTATTCCTCAAGCGTCTTCTAAAACCCGCGATATTACCGGTGGTCTGCCGCGCGTTGCTGAGTTGTTTGAAGCACGCGTGCCGAAAGATGCCGGCATGTTGGCTGAAATTACCGGTACCGTTTCCTTCGGTAAAGAAACCAAAGGTAAACAGCGTCTGATTATTACCGACGTAGACGGTGTAGCATACGAAACGCTGATTTCTAAAGAGAAACAGATTTTGGTACACGACGGTCAAGTGGTAAACCGCGGTGAAACCATCGTGGACGGTGCCGTAGATCCGCACGACATTCTGCGTCTGCAGGGTATCGAAGCATTGGCTCGCTACATTGTTCAAGAGGTACAAGAGGTTTACCGCCTGCAAGGTGTGAAGATTTCCGATAAACACATCGAAGTCATCATCCGTCAAATGCTGCGCCGTGTGAACATTGTGGATGCTGGTGATACAGAGTTTATTACTGGCGAACAAGTCGAGCGTAGCGATGTGATGCTTGCCAATGAGAAAGCCATCGCTGAAGGCAAAGAGCCGGCACGTTATGAAAATGTGTTGTTGGGTATTACCAAAGCTTCCTTGTCTACCGACAGCTTCATTTCTGCTGCATCGTTCCAAGAAACAACCCGCGTCTTGACCGAGGCCGCTATCATGGGCAAACAAGACGAGCTGCGCGGTTTGAAAGAGAACGTGATTGTCGGTCGATTGATTCCTGCCGGTACAGGTTTGACTTACCACCGCAGCCGTCATCAACAATGGCAGCAAGCTGATCAAGAAACTTCTGAAATCGAAGCTTCAGACGAATAATCCGGAAGGATTTTCGTGAAAATAAAACCGCAAGCCAGTCTTGCGGTTTTATTTTATAGAGGGCTTAAATAGAGTAGAGAGCGAGGCCGTCTGAATCTTTCAGACGGCCATTGCTTCCAAAATTTAAAGATAAATAGAAAAACACTAAACTTTATCAGTCATTTGCTTGACTAAAGCCTTGCAATAAAAATATAATTCCAATCTTGTCGACATGGTGTCGGCAAGTATTTAACTCAACA
>CAUSHT010000075.1:0-7375 GCA_963531275.1 uncultured Neisseria sp. | reverse complement strand
TTGTAATCGCCAAAACCGCTTGCGGGCGTACCTGATTCGCCGTTTACGCGTTCGACTTTTACGGCGTCAAACAGTTTATGTGCAGGCTGGCTGCCGAGTGCACTATCGTGTTTGAAAACAATCAGTTTGCGTGCCGCCATTTCGCCACGGGCGGCGGAGCGGTCGTGTTCAAACATCAACATCAGAGCTTGCCAGAGTTTGGCTAAATCGTCGTCTGAAAAACCAGTTTTGGCGGCAAGGTTGGCGGAGATAAAGCCGTGCACGCGGTAGAGCGCGTAAGGGACGATGTATTTGCGCCCCATGGTGCGTTCTTTTTCCAAGTCTTTTTCGTTGGTTACCGCCATGCGGGTGATGGAAACTTCCAGCGGCACAATCGGGTCGATGGATTGGGCAAACGCCAGTTGCACCGGGCCGCGCACTTGCCCGCTGTTGACTTCGGTGGTCATCACGGCGCCAAAGGTGCGGATGTCGAAGAAGTTTTTGCACATCCACGCGGTAATGTCGCGGGCTTTAGCTTCGTCCTTCGGCAGTTTTTTGGCTTCAGATTCAATGCCAAGCGCTTCATAAGCGCGTTTGTTTTGCAGGTTTAACACGCTTTTTTCTTTGACGTAGATTTCGTAACCGGCTTCGTTTTCGCTGCTGATTTCGACAAAATTACGGATTTTTCGTTTCAGGCAGACATCGGTTACCAAACCTTTGCTGGATTCGGGGTCAAGACGCGGCATATTGCCCGCATCGGGGTCGCCGTTGGGGTTGCCGTTGGTTACGTCAAAAAAGTAAACAAATTCATAGCGGTTTTGAATGGCAGACATTTTCTGGCTCCTTAGTTTTCAATGGTTTCAGCGGTTTCTTTTTTAGCAAAATAGCTTTGTTTTTGATGATAATAGCCGATGGCAAAGCGGCCTTGCTCGTCAATGCTCAAATGGCGCGGAAAGGTCTCGGGCAGTTTGGCAATGATTTCGCCCAAATCTTTATCCAAATTCACCGCCATGCCAGCTTTGTCTTTACGCAAGCGCGACAAATGGTGTTTTGCACCCGACAAAAGGCGCGGAAAAACGGAAAACGGCACGGCGGAGGCAGAACCGTAATAGCGGTCGGCAATGCCGGCATTTAATTCACCCAACGCCTGATATTGAATGCGCTCCAACACGGCAAACAGCCGCCCTAAAAGATAAGCGCGATTCGGGCTTTCATTGCGATTCGGGCTTTCATTGTTTAAACTCATAGGAACTCCTTCTTCGATAAAACCTTTTCTAAAACGCCGCTCTAATACGGCTTTCATCATTGCCACGCGCAGACCGTTCACGTCGCCGTCGGCGCGGATTCGGGTAATCAGTTGCGACAGCAAACTTAAAGGGTACGGCGTGCCGCAAATCACGGCGCGGGTCATTTCACCTGCCAATACGGGCGAAATGTTTTCACTTTTACCCAGCACGGCGGTTTGCAATAAGAGTCGCCAAATAGACGGCGGCGTTTTCCACGCGCAAGGCTCAAGGGCTAAATCTTGCCAATGCTGCGCCAAATTTTCCGCCAACTGCCCAAACGTAGTGTCCAGCCAAAAGCGAACGGAAATCCGCGCGGCATTGGGGGCAAGCCCTAAGATGTAAAAACGGGTATTGGGAGAGAGTTCGGGCGTAATTTCTTGCAGCGGACGACCTTTGCCCATTTGTTCCAATACGTTGAAAACTTTGGTGCTTTCTTGTTCGTCATCCGGCGGCGTGAACACGTGCGCAAAGAAGCCTTCGGCAGCCTGCGCCGTCGCGCTATCGTCTGCTTCCGCCCAAAAGACCGTGCTGGCATCGCCGATGGTCAGGCAGTGATTGTTTTCGCGGCGCAACAGATAGTTCAGCGCGGTGGTGTAGGCAAAGGCGGATTGTTCGGAAACAGGTGCATTTGCGCCTTGCTCTTTACCAAAAGAGGCAAAGGCTTCTTTGTTAAACGAAATAATCGAACCGCCGGAGCTTTGCCCGCCAAACACGCCTTTAATCGCCGGATGTAGCCGTGCAATCGGGGCGGTGTCGCCGCTAATCAAACACAAACCCTCTAGTGCTTCGTCGCTTTTCAGGCAGCCTGCCCACAAGGTTTGCGCGGCTTCGCGTTTATGGATAAGTGCGGTCGGTTTTTCAAGAGAAAATGCAATATTGGCATCGAGCATTTCGGCAGGCAGATTTTCGGTAGCAAAATGTGCAGGCTGCCAGTTTTGCAGAAAACGGCACAAGGCTTGCAAGCCTTCATCTTCACTGTTTTGCAGTAAATCAAGATGGTATTGCTTAAAGGCTTCAAAGGTTTTTTCAGACGACGTAAACGGTTTTTCTTTGGCTTCGGCTTTGTTTTTATTGGCTTCCACACCAAGCGCGTAGGCGGTTTTATCCCACAAAAAATTCGGTTTGATACCCGACGTGCGTTTTTCAGGGCGCGGCACGCTCATCAGCTTCGGCTGTGGTTTTTTATCGGCGGTCAGATTCGGCACAGCGGTTTTCAGACGACCCTCTTTATCCAACACCAAAATCCAGCCGATTTTCTCCTCGCTAAAGCCATAAGGCGGCACTTTCGGGTTGCCCATTTCATCGGTTTCCGCTGCCAAACGGCGGTAATAGCGGGCAAGGGACGCAAGAATCATGCTTTCACCTCCTCGGCGTAAAACGGCGGCACTTCAATCACGCCTTCTTTTATTTGTGCGCGGAAAAAATGCGGCGTGTTGCTGTGGTCAAAATCAATATCGTGCAGCATCCAGCCTAAATCGCGGTTTGCCTCGCTTTCCGATAACGCCGACAGCGGCAGCGGCTCGCCCTCGTCAATCAACGCAAAATCGGCAGGAAATTCACGCACGCCCAAACAAGGCTGCTGAAAGCATTGCCCCTTTTTCGCACGGCGTTTGAACATCTCGATATGCTTGGTAACGGTCTCATCCGCCCCCGCTTTTGCCGTCAGCACCGCATGGGCTTCAATCACATACGCCACGTCTTTAAGCACCGTCGCCGCGCGCTGCTGGCGGTCGTCTTCAATCAGCGTATATAAATCGGCAACGCTCTTGCGCTTCATCGCGCCGCTGACCTTGCCCGCCGAAATCTTACCGCCCAACTCATTGCGCCGCACCGACTCAAACCGAATCGGCTTCAACACATAAATCCGGTCAATCACCCACCGAATCGCCGGCTTCCAATGCACCGCCGCCAAAATCCCGCGCGCTGCCGACGGCGTAATGACATCATAAGACACCCGCTCCACCTTCATCTCCGGACGGGTAAAACAGGCATAATCGCCCCAAACGTGTAGGCGGATTTGGTTCATTTGGTTCTCCTTTTTGTATACACGCCCCTTCACAAAGAAGGGGCGGATTAGCTGACTAATCTAACTACTTTAGTTTCAATCCACGCACGGTTAAGTGCGAAAGGTTTTCAGACGACCTAAAAAAACAACGGAAAAACTGACCGCACTTTTCAAGCTATTTCAGTCTTCTTGATCTTCAGGGTAGATCGCAGGAGTTACGGGTCCCCATCCATCCCTAGCAGGAGCTGACATAGAACAACATAAAGTTGCTCCTTCAGTTGTAAGCACTGATGCTCCTCGATGTATTAGAGCCCTTACAACAGCCTTCCGAGGATGATCTTTATCTTCTTTAGCCGAACTAATTACTGCGATAAAATTCTGTTTTCCTTTTTCCCAAAAAGGTAATTTTTCTCCGCAAATCTCATCAAGCAATTCAGAGGAAATATTTCTTCGAGATCCATGATGAGGAACCTGAAAATAATCAATACCCGGCAAAGAAACCAATAAATTATTACTCAAATAATCTTTAGCTTCTTCCAATGTTTCACGCCCCGCATCTCCTGTCAGTAGGATTTTTTTATTATTTAATTCAGCATATTGAATAATACTCATATTATTTTCCGCGCTAGTTGGTTCATTTGATAGATTTTCATCTCCCCATTCTGCACGGACAAAATTCTTGACAGATTCAAGTGCTACGGACAATCTAGCCAAACTTTCTTGTACAGGTTTAACTTCAGGTGTTTTCTCGGATTGCTCAATTAGATCAAGGTATCTATCCTTTGTTGGAGCGAGAACGGTAAACTCCCCAATTTTTTCACCTTGAAAAGGTGTTTTAATAGGAATACCCCTACGATTAGCAATTTCTTCTAATGCGGCTATATTTGGATAACATTCTTTCAGCCTATCAGCTAATCGTTCTTCACTGCGTAGTCTGGCGAATCGTTCAATTAACTCATCGGTGTAGTCCCAAGGTTTAAGCATCCATAGTTCATCAACTTTACAATTCTCTAAAACTTTTCGTAAACCACCAGCATGATCTCCATCAGGATGGGTTACAACTACTCGATTAATTTTATTAGTTCCGTAGTATTTCTTAATGTGCTGAATGACTTTATCTCCAGTACCTTCCCCATCTTCAGGACCTTTAAATCCACCATCTACAACGTGTATGGATTGCACCCCATTCTTACAATAACGAATAGTAATAGCATCTCCACTTTTTGCAGCTTCAACATCTAAAAAATCTATTTCAAAAAAATCATTCATTTGACGTTCCTTTTTTATTGGAAACTCTTGAAGGAGAAATTCCCCAAACTGTTTCACCAATACTTTCTATTTTCTTTATAAAATTATCAACATTTAGCCCGCTTAAAAAAGCTAAAGACCAAATGCTTAATTGATTGATTTCAGATTGTCCTGAAGAGTTGAATAGTACCAGTCCTGCTTTTATGAAAAGATAACTAACACCACCAACAATTATGCTTAATATTGGTCGTAGCACATACCAAACAATCCAATTTTCATCCCATTCTTTTTTCACGCAAGCTTGCAAATAAACCGCTCTTAAGCAATAAACGTTTCCTCCTATACCACCAATTAAAATACAGCCCAATAATGTTTCAAAATTACTAAAAAAATCTAGTTGATTACAAAATTTCAAATAGAAAAGACTGCCTGAAAGCACCAGCAACATAATCACCAAATAACTTATTGCCGATACCAAGTACTTTTTGGGTGTCCATTGAAATGGGTTAACTTCGTTACTCATCGCACAAATATTCCTCCTAGAAACTGTTATGACCTATATGCTATTCCTATTTTTATAAAAATTCAACTTATAAAGAAGTTAAATTATTTATACAGGCCAAAATCAAAAAACCAAACTCTCCCCCTTCAAAAACTCCATATCCTCCCAACTCAAACCCGCCACTTCATCATACAAATCCAGCCCAATCAGCGTATAAAACTGTTTGCCGAAGTTTTGCTCGTTAATCGGTTCGATACGCCCTGCTTTATATAAAGCGGCGAGGGCTTTTTCGGGGATTTGGACGGTGTAGGGTTGCAGTTTGCGTAGCAGACCACTAATGTGGTCGGCGTGGCGCAGGCTGCTAATGAGGTTTTCGGCCTCAACATCGAACGGAATAATCAGCGGCTGCATATGGCTTTCGATCATGCGGAATTTGTCGGCGATGGTTTGGAATGGGAAATCGAGGCTTTGCCCTGTATCGTTGTGCATTTTCAGGATTTTTTTATTGTCCAGTTCGCTGCCTTTCAATTGATAAAGTTCGGCGAAATAGGCGGCGACGGCTTGGGTGGATAAGAGGTCGTCTGAAAAGCTGTCGGCGGTCAGGCGCATAACGGCGGCTTGGGTGGCAAGTTCAGGCGGGGCTTTCCATTTATCTTCGGGCGCAAATATCCAGACAAAGCTGTTTTCAGGTAGCCTTTTGCCTTCGCGGTTGCAGCGTCCGGCGGCTTGGGCCACGCTGTCTAAACCTGCTTCGGCACGCATCACCAGCGGAAAATCCACATCAACGCCAGCTTCAATTAAGGAGGTAGCGATAACACGGCAGGGTTCGCCGTTTTTTAGACGGCCCCGAATTTCGTCCAGTTTTTGGCTGCGGTGTTTGGCACACATTAAGGTGGTCAGGTGGAACGTGCCATCAAGGTGTTTGGCTTGGTCGTACAGGCTGCGGGCGTGGCGTCGGTTATTGACGATAACCAGCATTTGCGGGTGTTCGGCAAGTTTGGCGAGCAGGTCAGCGTCGGTTTGTGTGCCGATGTGTTGCACGGTGGTGCGGCGCAGTTTGTCGAAAAGTGTGGTCGGTTTTGGGGCTATTTCGCGCACGTTTTCAAATCCGCGATAGAAGCCGTTTTCGGCTTGCACGGCTGGCTGGGTGGCGGTGCACATGACGATGCTGCAGCGGTAGTTTTGCGCCAATTCTTTGATGGTTTGCATGATGGGCAACAAAAGATTGAGCGGCAGCATTTGCGCTTCGTCGAGGATGATGACGGAGCCTGCGATGTTGTGCAGCTTGCGGCAGCGCGAGGAGCGGTCGGCAAAGAGGGATTCGAAGAATTGCACGGCGGTGGTCACGACAATCGGCGCGTCCCAGTTTTCCGAGGCAAGGCGCAATTTGTCTTTGGTGGCCTCATTTTGCAGTTTACCGTCATCGAAAGTGCTGTGGTGCTCCAACACGGCTTGTTCGCCCAATTCGCCAAAGGCTTTGCGAAATTCGGCGGCATTTTGTTCGATGATGCTGGTGAACGGGATGACGTAAATCACGCGCCGCATACCGTGCCGTTTGGCATGTTCCAGCGCAAACGCCATGGAAGTGAAGGTTTTACCGCCGCCGGTCGGCACGGTGAGCGTGAACAATCCTTGCGGTTGTGCCGCTTGTTCTACGGCATGATCGAGAATTTCACTGCGCAGGCGATTTAAAGCGGCATTGCGTTTTTCGGCTTCAGTTTGCTCTGGGGCTTGGGTAATACGTCGTCTGAAAGCGTTGATAAATTGATTGAAATTGTGTTGTAAGGCGTTTAAATCGGGATAGCCGCCGCGTTCGCTGGCTTTGTTTTCTAGCTTTAGATAAAAGGCTTCGGTGTCGAGATAATCGGCATCTACCAAGCAAGAATAAAGCATTCGGGTGAAGAAGGCGTAGGAGAAAAAAGGATGATGCGCGTCGGCTTTGAGTGGTGGTACGGACAAGGTTTCCGGGAGCTTGATTTCTTGTTGCCACAGGTTATCGAGAGCGGGAATATCTGCGCCGAACTGCAACGCCAAACGCTGTTTTAACGTGCGGCGGTTATCGCCTTCGCCATTTCCATTTGCCAGCCCGGCATGATGCCCTGCAATGCAAAACGCCATCAGCTTGCCGATAACATTTCCCCAACGCTCGATGGCAACTTTGGCTCCGGCAGTAGCATGATCGACTGATGGGCCACCATGCAATCGCTGATTAAAGAGTTCTGAATATTTTCCTAAATCGTGAAGTTGTCCCGTCTGGTAGGCAATTTCCTGCGCCCCAAATACCCGGGCAAACTCCGCCGCCATTTCCCCAACATTGACCGAATGGCTTTGTAAGGTTTGCCAATGTTCGTAAGG
>CAUSHT010000074.1:0-7437 GCA_963531275.1 uncultured Neisseria sp. | reverse complement strand
ACGCGGCGTGCGAACGTGTTAAAGAGATGGGCGGTAAAGTGGTACGCGAAGCCGGTCCGATGAAACACGGCACGACCGTGATTGCGTTTGTCGAAGATCCGGACGGTTACAAAATTGAATTTATTCAAAAGAAAAGCGGTAGCGATTCGGTACAATATTCATCTTAAGATATAAGATAATGGAAAAGGCCGTCTGAACATTCAGACGGCCTTTTTTTGATCAGCCCAACTGTTTTTGCTTTTCGCTCAACAGGGCGTGTACGTGAAGCGCAGTAGCGTAGCGGTCTTCTCCTGCTTCAATCGGATCGAGGAAATGAAGCTCGACCGTGCTGGAAGGTTGGCTGATGACCATGCAGATAGATTGCCAGAGGCTGATGTCGCCGTAGTAGGCGGTGTGCGGATTGGGGCTGCTGCCGTCCGGATTCGGATAGCGGCAGAGTGCCGGAATAATCGGTACGCCTGCATCATAGGCCGTCTGAAAAAAGCTGGGTTTGAACGGCAGGATTTCACGGCCTTCGGTACTGGTGCCTTCGGGGAAAATGGTGACGGTATCGCCGTTTTTCAGTGCTTCGGTCACGCCGGCGATTTTGGCGGAATTGCCTTTGATGCCGCGGTTGCGCGAGACGTAAACCGTTTGCGCCTGTGTGGCGAGATAACCGACCACCGGCCATTTGGCCACATCGTCTTTAGCTACGAAACGGCCGGGAAATGCGCCGTTGACCGCCATAATGTCCAACCATGAAATATGGTTGCTGATAAGCATTTGGCCGCGGCCCTCTTGAGGCGGTGTGCCGAAAGTTTGCAGTTTCATGCCGCAGGAAGCGAGCACGCGCAGCGACCATAATTGGATTGCGCGCAGTTTGCGTTTGCTGCTGTAAAAGGGAAACAGAAAAAACATTTCGGCCATGCCGTACAAAAGGCAGCCGGCAATACAGAGAAGACGGAAGATAAAACGGATTTTAGCGGTCATTGTGTGTGTTTTTATAAAGATTAGGCAGGCCGTCTGAAGTTTCAGACGGCCTTTTATTATGAATCGGTTTTAGGGGCAAAGCGCTGCAAGTAGCGGTCGGAAAGGTGGCTGATGTCCATCATGATCAGCACATCCGCGCAGTTGAACGCTTCATCGACGCAAGGCTCGCCGCAAAACCATGCGCCTGCTTTGAGATAGCCTTTGATCAGTGCGGGTACAGGCGGATTTTCAGACGGCGTGATGCTGTCCCATTTGAGTGGGTTGAGCGGTTTGACGCGCCATTGTTCCGGAGCGAGGTATTTGTCTTTCAAAGCATGATACAGACCCGCCGCATCGTTGCCGCCGTCGCGCATTTCGATACTGCCGCAACCAATCATAAAGCGCAGGTTTTCGTCTTTCATGAATTTGACCAAGCCGGTCCACAACAGCATGACCAAGCCGCCGTTGCGGTAGTCCGGGTGGGTGCAGGCGCGGCCGAGTTCTACGGTTTGAGGCAGGATGTCTTTCAAAGGCTCAAGGTCGAATTCATGCTCGCTGTACCAGCCGCCGACTTTTTTTGCGGTTTCTTCGGTAATCAGGCGGTAGCAGCCGATAACTTCGCCGGTTGCATCATCGAAAGCGAGCAGATGGTGGCAATGTTCATCATAAGGATCGACATCGCGGCCGTCATCGCTTTCGATTTCCGCACCCAATTCTTGGGCAAAAACTTGATAGCGCAATCTTTGGGCGGCTTCGATTTCAGCTTGGGTTTCTGCAAGGCGTACGCTCAGGCCGATTTTGGGGCCCGTTTGATTGAAACGGCTGGGGGACATGATGTTTCCTGTTTGAAGAAAATGGCTGATTATAGCGGATATACGGACAGATTTATATTGATTTGCTTTGCGGTAGGGCAAATTATGTCGGGTTGTTGGAAAAAGGCTTCAGGCCGTCTGAATTTGGCATGCCAAGCGGTAGAAGCGTAAAATCAACGTTTTTGCCGCTTTTTTTATTATGGAAACCTCTTTCCTGCTTGCCGGAAAAATTACCGAGCTGACGCTGATTGTTTTGATGGGCGTGACCTTGGTGAAAGCCGGGCTGTTGAAATCGGAAAACAGCTACACGCTCTCCGTTATCGCGCTTTACCTGATCAGTCCGTCCGTCATGATTCACGCTTTTCAGATGGACAATACGCCGCAGATTATCGAAGGGCTGAAGCTTTCCGTCATGCTGGCGGTGTTTTTCCATGTGGTGTTGATTGTTTTGGGCAGGTTGTTTAAACACTTGTTCAAACTCGATGCGCTCGAACACGCGGCGACGGTGTACAGCAATTCGGGCAACCTGATTATTCCTTTGGTGATGTCGGTATTTGGTGCGGAATGGGTGATTTACACCAGCGGTTTTATCATGGTTCAGACGTTTTTGTTTTGGACGCATCTGCGCCTGTTGATTTGCGGCCGTGGCAATGTGGCTTGGAAAACCATTTTTACCAATATCAACATCTTATCCATGCTGGTCGGGCTGCTGATGTTTACCTTTCAAATCAAGCTGCCGCATATTGTCGATAATACTTTGGCGACGGTGGGCGGCATGATTGGCCCGGTTGCCATGTTGGTGGCGGGCATGCTGCTGGCCTCTTTGCCGTTGCGTTCGATTGTGTGGACACCGAGGCTTTATCTCGTTGCTTTTTTAAGGCTGATTTTGATTCCGGTATTATTGCTTTTCGCCGTCAAAGCCTGCGGTTTTGCCCATCATGATGCGCATGCGGATACGGTTGTGTTAATCAGCTTTTTGGCAACGACTTCGCCTGCCGCTTCGACAGTTACCCAAATGGCGGTTGTTTACGGCAAAAATGCCCAAAAAGCCAGCGCGATTTATGGGTTGACGACCTTGCTTTGCGTGGTAACCATGCCGGTAATGATTGCCTTATATCGTTGGATTATTTAAGAAAAGGGCAGGCCGTCTGAAACTTCAACCTTATGTTTCAGACGGCCTGTTTGTTATTTTAAATTTGAAAATAACTTTTATTATCAATTAATTAAACAATTAAAAAACTATACAAAGCCGCAAGCAGCGTGTATCCTTATGCCTAACATTCATCCAATATCAATCTTTAAAGGAACACAGCCATGACCGACTTTACCGTTTGGGAAACCGCACCTTTCAATTCTACCATCGACCATATCCTGCAGCGTTACCACAATGTCCACCGCGCCCAGTTTGAAGAGTTGGTTCCGCTGGCGCAAAAAGTGGCGCAGGTTCATGCTGATACTTTCCCTGCCGAAGTTCCTGATTTGTTGGACTATATGCAAAACGAGCTGTTGATGCACATGATGAAAGAGGAGCGCATGTTGTTCCCAATGATTAATCAGGGCGTGGGTCGTGGCGCGGCAATGCCCATCAGCGTGATGATGCACGAGCATGAAGAACACGACCAAGCCATCGCGCGTCTGGAAGAATTGACCAACAATTTTGAGCTTCCCGAAGGCGCTTGCGGCAGCTGGACCCGTTTGTACACTTTGGCCAAAGAGATGGTGGATGATTTGAAAGACCATATCCATTTGGAAAATGAGATTTTGTTCCACCGCGTTTTGGCTTCTTAAAATTTGAGCTTAATCAAGGCCGTCTGAATGTTCAGACGGTCTGTTCTTTAATCCCTTGCTAAGTTAGTGCAATAGTTCTAAAATTTTAATAAAGAAACAAAATTAGGTAGTAAAGGCACACATCCGTTCTTTTGTTTACTTGAGAAGGAGTTTATGAATGAAACATTCTAAAGTTTTACTATCGGGTATTCTGTGTGTTGCTCTGACTGCGTGCGCCCAAACGACGGACGGCAGCTGGAGCGCCTTGCAGGATACGAAAACAGGCGTGCAGTCGCGGCCTTATTATGAATTTGGCAATGTGGTTCAGAAGATTTCTTTTAAGAAAACCGGCAATCCGGAAAATGGTTTGAGAAAGCCTGTCTTGACGGTGTATCGTCAGGGCAAGCTGTTGGGCGAAGCATATAATTTGGAAGCCTCTCATGGCAGCCCCTTGTTGCCAACCCTGTTTCTGGTAAACGGCAAGTCATTAAATATCAATGACGGCAACGATAGAAAACTGTTGGCTTCTGCGAAGAGAATCGATTTTTACGATTTCGGCCACGGCCGTATCGGCCACGCAGTCTTTACCGCGCCTAACGGCATCTGTCAGGATATGAAACAAGGCAAAGGCGTTTCCTACAAGCTGGTTACCAACTATGTTAATTTTCCGGATTATCCTTCGCCTGAAAATATCTTGATTATTACTGCGCAAGGCAAATATGAGCAAGACGGGTTTATATTGGATTCCACTGAGTCAAGAGTGACCAGTGCCAATAAAGAGTTTGCCAGAAAATATGGCGAAGCCCTGAAATCCAAGAATGGCCCTGAGACCAGACAGGTGAATATGGCTAATGCAGCCAGTGCGGAAAAAGGTAGGCTGTTGGCTGATTATGTATGTAGGTGATGAAATCAAAGGCCGTCTGAAATTCAGACGGCCTTTTTGAATCATGAATGCATTTCTTGTTCAAACGACAGCAGAATCTGTTTCACTTCATCCGCTTCTTTGACGGCGCGGATGCGGTCAAACAATATTTGTGCTTGTTCAAACTCTTTTTTCATCATGCCCAGCCACTGTTTCAAACGGGCAACCGGATATTTGTTGTTGGCTTCTTTGGCAAGGCACAAGTCGAAGAATTGGACTATCCATGAAGAGACTTCGGCAAAGTCGGTGTCTTTCACTGTTTCGCCGTTTTCATATTGCTTGATTTGCCGCGCCAAGTCGGGACGGATAACTGCGCCGCGCCCGAGCATCACGCTGTTACAGCCGCTGACAGTTTTAATATCGAGATAGTCTTGAAGGCTGAATACATCGCCGTTGGCGGTAACGGGAATACTGACTGCATCGCGGATTTTGCGCACCCATTCCCAATGTGCCGGCGGTTCGTAGCCTTCGACTTTGGTGCGCGCATGGACGGTCAACGCGCATGCGCCGCCGTTTTCAATCGCAGAGGCGCATTCCAATGCCAGACTTTTGTCTTCATAACCGAGCCGCATCTTGGCAGTCAGCGGAATGTGTTGCGGAAGGCGTTGGCGCAGGGTGCTGACGATGTGGTAAATCAAGTCGGGCTCTTTGAGTAAGACCGCACCGCCTTTGTGTTTATTGACCGTCGGCGCAGGGCAGCCGAAGTTGAGGTCGATTTTGTCCGCACCGAAACGCACGGCTTCCAAAGCATTGACGGTCATGTTTTCCGCATCGCTACCCAAAAGTTGGACAGTACAGGGCGTGCCGGCCGGCGTGCGGTTGGCATGGGCGATTTCGGGAACATATTTAAGCCAAGTGGCGCGTGAGTGGACCGTGTGCGTAATGCGGACAAATTCGCTGACGCATTCGTCAAATCCGCCGATACGCGTCAACAGGTCGCGCATCACATCGTCCACCAGCCCCTGCATGGGGGCAAGAATAAGCTGCATGGGTCAGGCCGTCTGAAAAAAAGGAGGACATATTGTAGCGGTATATCGGTTAAAATACAGCTTCCTTTTTCAGACGGCCTTTTTATGATGCACACAATTCCGGCAACCGCCGCCATGTTGGTAAAAAATTCAGAACGTTATCTTTCAGAAGTTTTGAGTGCGCTGAAAGACTTTGACGAAGTCCTGCTGTTGGACAACGGCTCGACCGACCGTACTTTTGAAATTGCCAAGGGATTTTCCAATGTCAGCTATTACAAGCATGACTTTATCGGGTTTGGCCCGATGAAAAATCTGGCGACCAGACTGGCGCAAAACGATTGGATTTTCAGCATAGACAGCGATGAAGTGGCGGATGAGGCTTTAATCGAATCCATTCGTGCAGCCGTTTTGGAAAATGAGAAGGAGCATATTTTTTCGCTTTCCCGTCTGAACCATTACCACGGCAGACTGATTAAAGGCTGCGGCTGGTATCCGGATATTATTCCGCGCCTTTATCATCGCAGATTTACCCGTTTTTCCGACCGTCAGGTGCATGAGTCTTTGGTGTTGCCGCGGGAAGCCAAGGTTAAACAACTCGATGGCCGTCTGAAACATTATTCCTTTGAAAACGCCGAAGGGCTGATTCAGAAAATGCAGCAGTACAGCTCGCTGTATGCGGAAGAAAAACGCTTCAAGAAAGACAGTTCGCCGTTTAAGGCTTTGCTGCATGGCGGCGTATCGTTTGTGAAGAACTATCTGCTCAAGCGCGGCTTTGCCTATGGGGCGGACGGGCTGACGATTTCGGTATCCAATGCGCAAGGTTCGTATTATAAATATGTCAAGCTCTATGAGCGCAACCGCACGATAACCATCTCCCTCATCATCACCACTTACAATCGGCCCGATGCTTTGGAGCTGGTGTTGAAATCGGCTTTAGCGCAAACCCGTCTGCCGGATGAGATTATTGTCGCGGATGACGGCTCAAGGCAGGAAACTGCCGAAGTGGTTGATTTTATCCGCCGCAGGACAAGTATTCCCGTTAAGCATTCATGGCAGCCGGATAGAGGCTTTCGTGCCGCAGAATCGCGCAACCGTGCGCTGGCGCAGGCGAAAAGCGATTATATTGTGTTGATTGACGGCGATATGGTTTTGGATCCGTCTTTTATCGCCGATCATTTGAAGATTGCCCGCAAAGGCCGTCTGATACAGGGTTCCCGCGTGATTTTGACTGAGGATAAAACGCAGGATATTTTAGACGAAGGCGATTTGCCTGCCTTGTCTATGTTCAGCTCGGGGATAGAAAAACGGCTTTCCGCCCTGCGCTGCCGTTGTTTGGCCAAATTGGCAGGCCGAAAAGGCAACCGCAAACACAAAGGCATCAAAACTTGCAATATGGGCTTTTTCCGCAGCGATGCGCTGGCCGTCAACGGGTTTGACAATAGCTTTGTCGGTTGGGGCAGGGAAGACAGCGAATTTGTCGCCCGTTGCTATCATAACGGGATGAAACGCCATAATTTGAAATTTGCCGGCATTGCGTATCACCTCTGGCACAATGAGGCAGAACGCGATTCCTTGCCACAAAACGATGCCTTGTTGGAGGCAACTTTGTCGGAACGCAAAATCCGCTGTGTTCATGGCGTATCGGATTTTATAAAAGATGAAGAAGTAGCCGGAAAATAGCCTTATCATCTTTTTAAATCATAGAGGCCGTCTGAAAATTTTCAGACGGCCTCTTTTGTATTTTTAAAAACCTAGCGCTTAAATGAGAATATTATTTATTTGATGTAGATCAGTATGTATAATTAGGTAAAGTATGGTTAGGGAAGAGGGTTTACTCTATAATCCAACCGTTTGTAATTTTATTTCGGCGAAGGCCGGATTTTGGGAGTTGTTATGTCAACTATGTTTTTTATCCAGTTTGCCGTTGTGCTGCTGTGTATCCTGATTGGCGCGCAGGTTGGCGGTATTGGTTTGGGCGTGCTCGGCGGTATCGGCTTGGCCGTATTGTCTTTTGGTTTCC
>CAUSHT010000073.1:0-7509 GCA_963531275.1 uncultured Neisseria sp. | reverse complement strand
ACGTGCCACTTCTTCCTGCGCTTCTATTGCTGCCAATACGTCCTGTTGGGCAACGGCTGCATCTTGCCGGAGAATAACGGTTTTGAAACGGTGGAAGAAGGCATCCAATACAGCTTCGTCGGATTCTTGCGCCAAAATAATGATTGCAGTACTGCCGTTATCCAGTTTTTTGGCTGTAATTTCCAGCAACAACCCCTCTTCCAATGTTTGGGCAGTGCCTGCATCACTGCCGATGAGTGCGCCAGTAGCTCCACCCAACAGAACACCGATAGGACCGCCGAGAATGCCGACCAGTGAACCAATGAGGCTGCCCGTCCATGCGCCTTCGACCGTATTGGCGGTAAAGTCGATGCTTTCTGCTGGGATAATCAGACCATTTTCCTTTTTAACCAAAACGGCTTGTGCCACCAAAGTATCTATTGTCTGCGAGTAAGCTTTCAATTCAGAAAAGGCTTGATAAGCTTCGCTGGAGATGTTGAATAAGGCAACGATGATGTTTTGTTTCATAAGTCCACTCCCGTAGGTTGAAAGATTTAAGAACATACAAGTTGTATGCGGTGTCAGTGTAAATTGCAAGGGGGGGGGGAGCAATGCGGCAAACAAAACTTTACCTATGTAAAGCCTGTAGAACCGGCAAACGGATAACGAACAATACCCAGCCTTGCCTGTAGGAAATCGTCGCATCGTTCACACCACAGGTTGAGAGAAATAAGCCTGCAAGACCTCAAGCATCGTCTGAAATCCGTTTCCACTCCAACGCTAAATCGTACAAGGCTTTTTTGCTTTCGCCGGTAATCTTGGCGGCAAGCTCGGCGGCTTGTTTGGTCGGCAACTCGGCCGCAAGGATTTTCATCGTGTTTTGCGCCGCCTCGGGCAAATCGCTGTGTTTCTCTTTCACCGCAGGGTGCAACACCAGCACCATTTCTCCACGCGTTTGGTTGCTGTCGTTTTTAAGGGCGGCTTGGATTTCGGCAACCGTGCCGCTGAGGAAGGTTTCAAACGTTTTGGTGATTTCGCGTGCCAAAGTCAAACGGCGTTCGGGGAACTGCGCGGCCATATCCGCAAGGCTTGCTTCGATACGGTGTGGCGTTTCAAACATCACAATCGGAAAATCGGCTTCCGCCCATTTGGCCAGCAGCTTTTGGCGTTCGCCGGCCTTAGGCGGCAGGAAACCGTTGAAGTAAAAATCGGATTCCGTCACCCCGGCCACGCTCAACGCCCCCATGACCGCGCTTGCGCCGACCACAGGCACTACTTTAAATCCGGCTTCGCGCACGCGGGCGGCAAGTTTCGCACCGGGATCGCAAACCGCAGGCGTACCCGCATCCGAAACTTGGGCGACGCTCAGGCCGTCTGAAAGATGGGCGATAATTTTATCGGCCATTTGCTGCTCGTTGTGTTCGCGCACGCTCACGAGTTTGCCCTGAATGCCGTACGCACTCAAAAGCTGGGCGGTAACACGGGTGTCCTCGGCGCAGATAATGTCGGCCTTTTGCAGAACGGCCAGCGCGCGCAACGTTATGTCGGCTAAATTGCCGATGGGTGTGGCGACAACGTATAATGTCTGTTTTTCGATGCTGTCGACGGCTTTTTGCAGGTGTTTTGTGTACATAGATTCAAGGCCGTCTGAAACGGCGTCTCTTTAAAAACAATGATTATATAACGGGTAAACTTTTCATGCGCTTAAACCACAAACAGGGGGCGGCGGCCGAAGATGCGGCACTGGCATTCCTGCTGGGCAAAGGCTGCTCGCTGCTGGCGCGAAACTGGCATTGCGCCTACGGCGAAATCGATTTAATCGTCAAAAACGGCGGTACGATTGTGTTTGTTGAAGTAAAATACCGCAAAAACCGAGGTTTCGGTGGTGCCGCATACAGCATCTCGCCGTCCAAATTATTGAAATTGCAACGAAGTGTAGAGTATTATCTGCAAAAGCACGGGTTAAACCATGCGCCCTGCCGCTTGGATGCGGTACTGATTGAGGGCGACGGCCAACCCGAATGGATTCAAAATATTACAGGTTAACCTCATGACAACATTACAAGAACGCGTTTCCGCGCATTTTGCCGAGAGCATCCGCGCCAAGCAGGAAGCCGAAAAAGTACTGGTCGAGCCGACCGTACAGGCTGCCGAGCTGATGCTGCAATGCCTGATGAACGACGGCAAAATCCTGGCCTGCGGCAACGGCGGTTCGGCTGCCGACGCGCAACACTTCGCCGCAGAAATGACCGGCCGTTTTGAAAAAGAACGCATGGAATTGGCCGCTGTCGCGCTGACGACAGACACTTCCGCCCTGACCGCCATCGGCAACGACTACGGTTTCGACCATGTATTCAGCAAACAAGTGCGCGCGCTCGGACGTGCCGGCGACGTATTGGTCGGCATCTCCACCTCCGGCAATTCCGCCAACGTCATCGAAGCCATCAAAGCGGCACACGAACGCGACATGCACGTCATCGCCATGACCGGCCGCGACGGCGGAAAAATCGCCGCCATGCTCAAAGATACCGACGTTTTGCTCAACGTCCCCTATCCGCGTACTGCCCGCATTCAGGAAAACCATATTTTGCTGATTCACGCCATGTGCGACTGCATCGACTCCGTCCTGCTTGAAGGCATGTAACCCTTTCTTTTCAGACGGCCCATCCCTTAAAGGCCGTCTGAACACCCAACCGTCCATACCCAAGGAAAAGGATATGAAGAATATCAAACGCTACGCCCTCCCCGTTCTGACTGCGACCCTCTTGAGCCTGAGTCTGAGCGGCTGCGTCGGCGCACTGATCGGCGGTGCAGCCGTCGGCACCAAATCCGCCGTCGACCGCCGCACCACCGGCGCGCAAACCGACGACAACGTTATGGCATTGCGCGTCGAGACCACCGCACGCTCCTACCTGCGCCAAAACAACCAAGTTCAAGGCTACAAGCCCAAACTGAACGTGGTCGGCTACAACCGCCACCTGCTCCTGCTCGGCCAAGTGGCTACTGAAGGCGAAAAACAATTTGTTGAACGCATCGCCCGTTCCGAACAAGCCGCAGAAGGCGTGTACAACTACATTACCGTTGCCTCACAAGCACGTTCGCTCGGTGATGTGACCAACGACACTTGGGGCACATCCAAAGTCCGTGCAACCCTGTTGGGCCTCAGCCCGGCCACCCAGGCACGCGTCAAAATCGTGACTTACGGCAACGTGACCTATGTGATGGGCATTCTCACGCCCGACGAACAAGCCCGCGTGACCCAAAAAGTCAGCACGACCGTCGGCGTACAAAAAGTCGTGACCCTCTATCAAAACTACGTTGCCAACTGATTCACAGGCAACCCGGGGCCGTCTGAATATTCAGACGGCCATTCCTCCAACGATTACCTGCCACATCATGTCCAAGAATAATAAAACCCCTTTCCAACTTAAGCCCAAACACCTAATCCGCGCTTTATTCCTTGTCAGCTTTATCGCCGTCGCAGCCCTGGTTGCCGGCGTATTCAGCACCCTAAACTCCGGCAAAACCGACGTACCCGAAAAAAGCCCTGCCGAACAAACCGACACACGCATTGAAGTTTGGCGCCCCAACGGCACTGTCGAACCTGAAACCGTTCAGCCTACCAAAGACGGCGATGCGAAAACCGCCTCCGGCAATCCTGTCGTCCCACAAGACGAAAAAGGCGAAAAAGCGGAAGAAGGTGTAAAAAACGACCGCCCCGCTGCACACCGCGGCAAACGCACAGAAAACAAACGCACTGAAACCGACAAATCAGAAAACACACAATCCGACAACAGTAGCTCTGCCGCTCAAAACAAACCGAAAGCAGACAGCCAGCCGGTAGAAAACAAAGCTACAAGCAACAAACCTGCCGCACAAGCGGTAGAAAACAAACCGGAAAAAGCCAAAGCCCCCGAGTCCAAACCAACTCCGAAAGCCGAGCCTGAGGCAAAACCACAAGCCAAACCGCGCAATAAAGACAATCTCGACAACCTGTTTTAAACAGACGGCACACCCGTCCCGTTCAGACGGCCTCCATGCCGTCTGAAACAAGAAGGAAACCTCATGGACAAAGTCATCATCAAAACCCCCGAAGAAATCGAAAAAATGCGCGAACTCGGCCGCTTGGTCGCCGAAGCCCTCGATTACATCGGCCAATTCGTCAAACCCGGCGTAACCACCAACGAAATCGACAAACTCGTTTACGACTACCACGTCAACGTTCAAGGCGGTTATCCAGCCCCCCTCAACTACGGCAACCCGCCCTACCCGAAATCCTGCTGCACCTCCGTCAACCACGTCATCTGCCACGGCATTCCTGATGACAAGCCGCTGAAAGAAGGCGACATCGTCAACATCGACCTGACCATTAAAAAAGACGGTTTCCACGGCGACTCCAGCCGTATGTTTACCGTCGGCAAAGTCTCCCCGATTGCCCAACGCCTGATCGACGTGACCCACGCCTCCATGATGGCGGGTATCGAAGCGGTCAAACCCGGCGCTACCCTCGGCGACGTCGGCTATGCCTGCCAACAGGTTGCCGAAAATGCCGGCTACTCCGTCGTACAGGAATTCTGCGGACACGGCATCGGCCGCGGCTTCCACGAAGCGCCGCAAGTAGTCCACTACGGCCGCAAAGGCGAAGGCCTCGTCCTCAAACCGGGCATGATTTTCACCATTGAGCCGATGATCAACCAAGGCAAACGCCATCTGCGCATCCTGAACGACGGTTGGACAGTGGTCACCAAAGACCGCTCCCTCTCCGCCCAATGGGAACACGAAGTTTTGGTTACCGAAACCGGCTACGAAATCCTCACCATCAGCCCTGCCAGCGGTAAGCCTTAACCTTGAAAAAACCTTCAGGCCGTCTGAAAACATAGATTCAGACGGCCTGAAATTTATTCGCATTCTCAACCTAGAAAACCGAATAAAAACTCGAAATTAAGTTTTTACCCAAATTGAATTGTTTAATTATGTAAAAATTTGCTTACGCCATATTTAAGATAATCGCATAATTTAATGATTTATATGATGAAAATTTACTGAAATAATGAATTAAGAAATATTTACACAAATTATGGCAGACAGCGGAAAACTTCTTTCGAATATACTGTCTAATTATCTAGATCAGTCATTTGCAATACGCCCACATATCACCCCAAAAGCCTACAGGAAAGGGATGCCGGCATTCTTGCAGACCCATTTTTATGCCTAGAGGCATGCAACAAATACCACAATAAGGAAGATTCATGAAATCGTTCGAAAAAATTGAAAATATCCGCGATATCCGTAAAAAACTCGGCCTGAACCAAATGGACTTCTGGAGTCGCATTGGTGTGACTCAATCCGGTGGTTCCCGTTACGAATCAGGCCGCAATATGCCTAAACCTGTACGCGAATTGCTGCGTTTGGTACACATCGAGCGCGTAGATTTGGCTAAAGTTAACCGTGACGACTTGGCCGTTGCGTCCCTGCTGAAAAACCGCGACCCTGAGTTGTACGCTTCTCTGAAAAAAGAAGCCAAAGCCGACAAAGGCAAATAATCGAGCTATTCAAAAGGCCGTCTGAAATTCGTTTTCAGACGGCCTTTTTCCTTTCTACACCTTAAGGGCATGTCTGCACATATGCCCTTTTCTATTTACGGCTGATACTGTTTGAAATAGTCCAACACGGTTTGCGGCAGCCATTGCAGATTCAGACGGCCTTGATCGCGGCTGACAAAGCCGACATGACCGCCGTATGCCGGTTGCAACAACGTAACGGCCGAGGACACGTCCCGCCCGGTCGGCAGGGCTTCCGGCGGTAGGAAAGGGTCGTTGACGGCATTGAGCAGCAGCAACGGCGTATCCACGCCTTTCAAAAACGGTTTGCAGGAGTTGCAGCGGTAGTAATCGTGGCGGTCGGCAAAACCGTGTAACGGCGCGGTAAAGCGGTCGTCAAAGTCGCCAAGCGTTTTGCAGTTTTGCTGGCTTAAGGCCGTCTGAAACCGGGGAATCGCCTGGGCTTTCGGCAACAGCGAATTTAAAAAATAGCGCGTGTAAATCAAGCGCGTCATGCCCTGATCAAAACGCGTACCGGCCGCGACGGCATCAACCGGTGCGGAAACGACGGCAGAAGCACGCGGAACAGCATTGCTGCCCTGCTCGCCCAAATATTTAGCCAAAGCATTGCCCCCCAAAGAAACGCCGACAGCGTAGATGGTTGAATAGCGTTGTGCCAGCGTGTTGAGCATAAAGGCAATTTCGGGCGTATCGCCGAGGTGGTAGAACACGGGCGCGGTGTTTTCTATGCCGCCGCAACTGCGGAAATGGGCAACCACGCCGTTCCAACCGCGCTGCTGTACGGCTTTCATCAGCTCGACCGCGTAATGACTCTCGCTGCTGCCTTCCAGTCCGTGGAACAAAACCACCAACGGCGCATCAGGATTGGCGCTGTCGACAAAATCGTAGGCAACTTGGGTTTTGCCGGTACTGTCGGGCAGAAGCTCGCGGCGGTAGTCGGGCGCCTTGCCTTGCAGCAGCTTGGCAAACAGGGTGTCGGCATGACCGTTTCTGAGCCAATAAGGCGTGTTGGGTGAACGTGTATTCATGATTTATTTCTTCTATTTTTCAGACGGCCTGAAGATGAGCATATACACCAGCAAGGCAGTCAGCGTGCCGTTTGTCCAGCCTGCCCAAACGTCGGTGGGATAATGCACGCCCAAATAAATGCGTGAAAACCCGGTCAGCAGGGCAAAGGAAATACCGCCTATCCAAGCGGCGCGGCGGTAGCGCGTGCGGCGGCAAAGCAATATCAGCATGACGGCAATGGCGGCGGAAAACGTACTGTGGCCGCTGGGAAAGGAAAAATTACTCTCCTCAATCAGGCGCGGCCAAAGCAACGGGCGTTCGCGGGCAAACCATACCTTCACAATCAGCATGTTCAAAGTCGGCACCAATGCCGCCAACACGCAAAACAGCGCTTCGCGCTTCTTATCGGCAAAATACAGGGCGGCGGCGACTGCGCCGATCAGCGGCACGGCAATCGCGGTTTTGCCCAGATAGTGCAACACGGTGGCAATCGGGTCAAACCATGTTCCCGCGTGGGCATGGACGGCGTGCATCAGCGGCGGTTCAAAAGCGAAGCCGCCATATTGCGCCAGCCAAATGCCGATGATGAGGGTTGGCGGTAAAAACAGCAAAGAGGCAAAAATCAGTGCGCGTCTGGATTGGGCTGGGGATAAGTGCATTATTCCACCGTTTCTTTCAAAGTCGCGCCAATCGCCTGCAAACCCTGCAACGCATCTTCCCACGCAGCATCCAGCAAGCGGCAGGCCTCGCCCTCCGCCTTGATGCCGAACTCGATATGCGGCGGAGTATAACGGCCGTCTGAATCGGTACGGCCCACGGTGGGCAGGCTGTACGAACGGATACCGGCGTAGGTACGCTCAAGATGTTCCATAATCGGCGTAATGCGCGACTCGGGTTGGTCGAACACATACACGCTGCGGCTGCCGCGTTCGGTTTGGTTGAAGCGGTCGGCGTAATAAGT